>DATLFZ010000257.1:0-5485 GCA_035540795.1 Beijerinckiaceae bacterium
GGCGTGATCGGGCAGGTCGACCGTCACGAACGGCAGCTCCACCTTGTCGCCCTTTACGGTCGCGGGCATGAAGTTCATCGGCGGCGAGCCGATGAAGCCGGCCACGAACAGGTTGACCGGCTGCTCGTAGAGCTCGCGTGGCGGGGCGAGCTGCTGCAGCACGCCCCGCCTCAGCACGGCGACGCGGTCGCCGAGCGTCATCGCCTCGGTCTGGTCGTGGGTGACGTACACCGTCGTGATGCCCAGGCGCTTCTGGAGCCGCGAGATCTCGGTGCGCATCTGGCCGCGCAGCTTGGCGTCGAGGTTGGAGAGCGGCTCGTCCATCAGGAAGATGTCGGGCTTGCGCACCATGGCGCGCCCGAGCGCGACGCGCTGGCGCTGCCCGCCCGACAGCGCATGCGGGCGCCGGTCGAGGAGCGCCGACAGACCGAGGGCGGCCGCGACCTCGTCCACGCGCCGCGCGATCTCGGCCCGCGGCACCGCCCGGCGCTTGAGGCCGAAGGCGAGGTTGTCGCGCACGCTCATGTGCGGATAGAGCGCGTAGGACTGAAAGACCATGGCGATGTCCCGGTCCTTGGCCGGGACCGCGTTGACGACGCGTCCGTCGATCGACAGCCGCCCGGAGGTGATGGATTCGAGCCCGGCGATCATGCGCAGGGTCGTGGTCTTGCCGCAGCCGGAGGGCCCGAGGAAGACCATGAACTCGCCGTGGCCGATCGTCAGCGACACCTCCTCGACCGCGGGCCGATGGGTGCGGTCGTAGCGCTTCGACAGGCGTTCGAGGTTCACCACCGCCATGTCACGCCTCCGCCCACCTCTCCCCGACGGGGAGAGGTCGAGTCGCGGCGCAGCCGCGACCGGGTGAGGGTCCCCTCATTTCACGGCTCCCGCGGTCATGCCCTGGATCAGGCGCTCGGAGAAGAAGGCGTAGATCACGATCACCGGCACGATGGCGATCATCAGGCCCGTGGCGATCATGCCCACGTCCTCGAGCTGGTCGCCCATGAAGCGCTGGATGCCGAGCGGCAGGGTGCGGTTCGCCTCGTCGTTGATCAGCACCACCGCGTAGAGGAACTCGTTCCAGAGCAGGATGAAATTCAGGATCACCGTCGTCGCCACCGCCGGCAGGGCGATGGGGAAGCTCACCCGCCAGAAGATCGCCCATTCCGAATAGCCATCCATGCGGGCGGCGTCGAACAGGTCGGACGGGATGCGGGCGAAGAAGCTCTCGAGGATGTAGATCGTCAAGGGCAGCTGGATCGACACGTAGACCAGCGTGAGCCCGACCTTGGTGTTGTAGAGCCCGTACTGCACCAGGATCTGGAACAGGGCGATGATGGTGATCTGCGGCGGGAAGATGATGGTCGAGAAGATCAGGAAATAGAGCACCCGGTTGAGCCGGAAGCGATAACGGGCGAAGCAATGCGCCGCCATCGCCCCGACCAGCGTCAGGATCAGCACCGCCGAGACGACGATGGTGGTCGAGTTGAAGAAGTAGACGCTGTAATTCGAGTTGAACCAGGCCTGCGGGAATTTCTCCCAGTGGGCCGGGATCGGCAGGCCGAAATGGTTCTGCGTGATCTCGGTGGTGGTGCGCAGCGACATCATCGCCACCCACACGAACGGGCCCGCCGCGAAGGCGGTGTAGAGGGACAGGACGAGGAGCAGGACCGAACGCTTGAGCGCCTGCGCGGCCGTGTCCTTCAGTACTCCAGCTTCTCCCGGGACCGGAACGCGAAGGTCAGCGCCAGCACGGTCGCCAGCACGATCACGAACCAGGACGTCGCGACGGCCGAAGGGTAGCCAAGATCGAACGTCGACCACTCGAAAGCGCGCTTGTAGACGTAGGTCGAGACTGTTTCGGTCGACCATAGGGGGCCTCCCTTCGTCGTGATCCAGACGAGGTCGAAGATCTTCATCTTGCCGATGAACGACAGGACGATGAGGTTGAGGAGCGTCGGCCGCACCAGCGGCAGGATGACGTAGACGAGCTTGGCGCCCCAGCCGCAATTGTCGAGCTCGGCCGCCTCGATCACCTCCTTGGGCAAGGAGTGCAGCGCCGCGAGCAGGACGACCATGTTGAAGCCCGTCCACATCCAGGTGGTGACGAAGACGAGCGCCGGCAGGGCGGTGTTCGGGTTGCCGAGCCAGGCCGTTGCGAGATGCCCGAGCCCGACCGCCCGCAGAAAGACGTTCACCGGGCCCCAGTCGTAGTTGTAGATCCACACGAACAGGATGCCGACGACCACGTAGGACATCAGCACCGGCGTGAACCACGCGACCCGGAAGAAGCGCGCGCCCGGCACCTTGGCGTAGAGCGCGAGCGCCAGGAACAGTGCGATCGTCACCTCGAACAGGGGCGATGTCGCCGCCCAGACGAGGGTGTTGCGCACGGCGCGCCAGAAGAACTCGTCCGAGGCGAGCGCGACGTAGTTCTCGGTCCCGACGAAATGCTCCCGCCGGGGCAGCACCCGGTGGAAGCTGTTCCACAGGGTGCGGAAGAACGGGTAGGCCGTGAAGGCGACGTAGAGGGTCAGCGCCGGCAGGAGGAAGGCGACGATGGTGCCCCAGGGGCGGCGCAGGCCGTCGTCGCGGTAGGCGATCGCTGCCACGGGTCGTCCTCGGATCGGCAGGGGGACGGGGGAGGCGCGGGCCTCCCCCGGGGGATCATTTCGCGGCGTCGAGCTGCTTCACCGCGTCGTCGACCGAGATGGTGCCGGCCGGGAAGGCGTTGTTGATCACCTGCGTGAACACCTCGCGCGCCTTGCCCTGCATGATCTGCGTCGGCGCCCCGAAATAGTAGACCGCGTTGTCGTTCGCGGCCGCGAGCATCTTGAAGTACTCGGCATGGGGGCTGTCGATCTTGGAGGGATCGGTCTTGATGCCCGTCTGCACGAGGACGTTCGCCAGCCAGCGGTTCCCGGCCTCCTCGTTGGCCAGCGAGTTGAAGAAGGCGATCACCTCCTTCTTGTGCTTGGTGTCGGCGTTGGCGACGTAGGAGCCCTGGACGGAGAGGGTCTTGCACTCCTTGCAGGCGGCGTTCGGCACCTCTGGGAACTTCATGATGCCGAGCGGGAAGTCGGCCGGCTGGCCGCCCTTGTCCGGCGGGTTGAAGGCGCGCGACGTGTACCAGCTGCCGTTCAGGAAGGTGACGGCGCCCGGATTGGTGTGGAAATAGGTGTGCGCCTCGCCGAGCTTCAGGCTGGTGAAGCTCTTGGGCAGGAGGCCGGAATCGACGAGGCCGCGCACCCAGCGCAGGGTCTCGACGACCCGCGGGTCGGACCAGGCGAGCTGGCCCTTGAGGAGCTTGTCGTAGTCGGCGGTGCCGAGCCGCTTCAGCAGCGCCTCGTGGGTGATGTACGCGCCCGGGAAGGGCCGGTCGCCGACGCCGAGCGCCATCGGGGTCATGCCCTTCGCGTGCGCCTTCTTGACGAGGTCGGCGAAGGCGTCGGCGGAGAGCTGGCCGCCCGGCGGCAACTGGACGCCGAGGTCCGACGCGAGCTTCCTGTTGTAGTAGAGCTCGACCGTCGAGGCCTCGAGCGGCAGGCCGTAGGGCTTGCCCTTGTAGCTCCACGCCTCCTTGGCCCAGGGCTCGATGTTCTTCCAGTCGAGGTCAGACAGGTCGAGCAGGAAGCCGTTCTCCATGTACTCGGTCTGGTCTGGCTCGGCGTAGAAGATGTCCGGCGCCTGGCCGGCCCGCAGCGCCGTCTTCAGCGCCGCGTAGAGGGCCGTCTTCTCGTACCAGGAGGCCTTGATCTTCACGTTCGGGTTCTTCGCCTCGAAGCGCCGGATCGCGTCCTCGACGAAGTCCCGCTTGATCTTCTCGGCCGCCCAGTGGCTCCAGAAGGTGAGCTCGACCTGCTGGGCCTGGGCCGGGGCGGCGGCGAGGCCGGCGACGAGAGCGCCCGCGGCCAGCGAAGCGAAGAATGTGCGCATGCGTTTCCTCCGTGGTCGGCGCGGCCGTGCGTCTTGTCGTCTTCTCCCGGCGCCGCGGCCACGGTAGCAGCCGCGGGAGGCTCGTCAACGAGATTATTGATAATTCCGTCGAAGGAGCGCAGAGTCCGTCGCGCCAGGAGAGAGCCGATGGACGCGCTCGTTCAGACCCCGCGCGCCGACGAGCGCCCCGCCGAGGACGTGGTCCGGGCACTCGAGTTCGACATCCTGTTCGGCCGCCTCAAGCCCCGCGAGCGCCTGGTCGAGGACGCGCTGATGGCCCGCTTCGGGGCGAAACGGCACGTGGTCCGCCGGGCGCTGGACGAGCTCGAGCGCATGGGCATCGTCGTGCGGGCGCCGAACCGCGGCGCCGCCGTGCGGGATTTTTCCGCCCAGGAGGTCGAGGAGATCTACGAGCTGCGCGAGCTTCTGCAGGGGCGGGCGGTCGCGCGCATGGCCCTGCCGGCGCCGGCCGAACTCGTCGTGGCCCTCGCCGCCGTGCAGCAGCGCCACGACGCCGCCGTCGCGGCCGGCGACCTGCGCGCCGTCGACCAGGTCAACGACGAGTTCCACCGCCTGTTCTTCGCCGCCTGCGGCAGCCGGCTCCTGGCGGAGGCGATCGGCCACTACGCCCACCTGTCCCGGGCGATGCGGGTCTATCCGATGGTCGACCCGCCGACGCTCGCCCGCCTGCGCGACGAGCACTGGGCCATGATCCGCGCCCTCGAAGCGGGCGACCGGGAGGCGCTCGCCCGACTGGTGGCCCAGCATCTCCAGCCCTCGAAGGCCGCCTATCTGCAGGTCCGCCGCTCCATGGAGCTCGCGGAGGCGGGGGCGGGCTGAGCCCGGAACGCTTGCGTCCGCGGCGGCGTTCGGCAAGCTCGGCGGTGGAAGGGGACCCGGATGAGCGCCGCAGCGACCGCGCTCCGTGCCGCAGGGTTGCGGGCGGCCGCCCTCGCCCTCGCGCTCCTCGCGCCGGCGGGCGCCGCCGCGCAGGGCACCGAGAGCGTGCACGACGCCCTGTGCCGCCTGATCTCCGGCTCCGCCGCGGAGGCCGGGCTGCCGGTCGACTTCCTCACGCGGCTGATCTGGCAGGAGAGCAGCTTTCGGCCGCACGTGACGAGCCGGGCCGGGGCGCAGGGGGTGGCGCAGTTCATGCCCGGGACCGCCGCCGAGCGCGGCCTCGCCGACCCGTTCGACCCCGAACAGGCGATCCCCGCCGCGGCGGCGCTGTTGCGGGACCTGCGCACCCGGTTCGGCAATCTCGGCCTCGCGGCGGCGGCCTACAACGGCGGGCCCGCGCGCCTTTCCGCCTGGCTCGCCGGCACCGGCGGGCTCCCCGCCGAGACCCGCGCCTACGTCGCCGCCATCACGGGGCGCACCGCCGAGGACTGGGCCGCCGAGCGCGAGGACGTCGACAAGGCGGCGGCGCCGCCGGCGGCGGGGGGCGGCGGCGCCGGCGTTCCGACCTGCCCGGAGACGCTCGTCGCCCTGCGGGTGCGCCCGACCGTCCCGGCGATCGCCGAATCGCCCTTCGCCCCCTGGGGCGTGC
>DATLFZ010000258.1:0-3867 GCA_035540795.1 Beijerinckiaceae bacterium
GTCTTGGGGTCGAGCAGGTCGGCCGCCGGGGCGGCGGCGGGGGGCGCGGCCGTGACGACCGCCGGCTTCTCTGCCCGGAACAGGCTGCCGATCGTCTGCACCGCCCCCAGCGCGAGGACGATGGCCGCGAGCCCGAAGAGGATCGGCCGACGGCGCTTGTCGATGGCGGCGCGGACGCGGCCGATCAGCGCCCGCGCGCCGGCGCCGCCTTCCGTTGCCTCGCCGGTCGCCTTCGCGGCGCCGGCTCCGGCTTCCGCGGCGGCGGCCTGCGCCGCCCGGCGCGCGGCCGCGATGAAGCTCGCCTTGACGTCGCCGCCCGGCTCGACCTCGGGCTTGGCGGGTTTCGCCGGGCGGGCCGGCGCCGGGCGGCCGACACCCGGTTCGAGCAGGATCTCGTCGAGGCTCGGCGCCCGGTCCGCACCGGCCGGTTCGCCGCGGGCCGCCGCCGCCAGGGGCGCCGGTGCCGCCGGCGGCTGCGCCGCAGGGGGGCGGGTCTCGCCACCGGCCGGAGGCGGTTCGAGGGTCGCCAGGCGGGCGACCACCTTCTCGAGAGCCGCGTGGACGTTCTCGAGGGTCGATTGCGTGCGCCGGTCGGAGGCGCTGTGGTGCGCCTTGAGCTCGGCGATGTCGCGCTCGAGGGGCGCGAGGGCGGGCGTCTCCGGGCCGCTCAGGCTGCCGACCTGCCGCATCAGGTCGCCCATCGCCCGCTCGAGGGAGCGCAGCGCGGGATCGGACCCGGCGCTCGGCTGGAGCCGGTCGGCCAGGGCCCCGATCTGCTTCTCGAGGGCGTCGAGGGCGTCCGGGCCCGCGCCGGGCCGCTCGGCCCGCTCGAGCTTGTCGACGACCGCGGCGAGCATGTCCTCGATCGGCTTGAGCTCGGCCCGGGGCCGCGCCAGCGCCTCCTGCAGGCGGTGCTCGACCCGGCTCGACAGGCGCTCGAACTCGCCGGCGAGGGCCTGCCGGGGATCCTCGCTCAGCCGGTCGAGCTTCTCCGACAGGGCTTCGAGACGCCCGGCGAGGTCCGCCGGCGGCGCCTCGCGGCGCTCCATCCGCGCCGCCATGTCCTCGAGCTGCTTCGAGAGATGGGCCGAGAGCCGGTCGAGATCGCCTTCGGGCGCCGCGCCGGCGCTCTCGATGCGCCGGGCGAGGCCGTCGAGGCGGAGGGCGACCTCCTGGACCTCCCCCTGCCGGCGGCCGATCTCCGCCACCCGGCCGTCGAGGGCGGCGATGTCGCGGGCGAGGTCCCGCACCCGCTGCGGCTCGGCGATGTCGGCGAGAAGCGCCCGCAACTCGCCGATACGGTCGGACAATTCGGCGGCGGCGGCGCGGTCGAGCCCGCCCGCCAGGCCGTCGAGCTTGCGGGACAGGACTTCGAGCTCGCTCGCGAGGGTGCCGCGGGTGCCGACGCCGATCGCGCCGACGAGGCCGCGGACCTCCCGATGCAGCTCCTCGACCGCGGCGGTGACGGCGGCGAGGTCGCCCGGCGCACGGGCGGTGGCCACGCGCTCGCCGAGACGGTGCAGCGTGCGCTCGATCGCCTCGACCTCGTCCCGGGTGGCGAGGCGCGCGATCGATTCGCGCAGCCGCTCGATCTCGCGGGAGACCGCGCCCGCTCCGTCCCGCGCCTCCGCCGGACGCCGGAGCGACTCCGCGAGCGCGGCGACGCCCGCGCGCAGGTCCGCGGGGTCGGCGTCGCGACCGCCCCGGTCGAGCTCCGCCTGACGCGCCCTGATCTCCGCGACGGCGCTGCGGACCTCCTCGCCGGCGGGAACCCCCCGCCGGCCGATCGGACGCGCCGCCATCTGGCGGCTCAGGTTGGCGACCCGCTCCTCGAGGGCGCGCAGCATGGCGTCCATGCGCGAATCGGTCGGAGGCTCCGCCTCGATTCGCGGCGTGCGGTCGGCCGCCGGGCCGTCCGCGAGCTTGCGTTCGATGTCGTCGAGGCGCCGGGTCACGGCCGCGAGCGCCTCGGCGACCATGCCGGCCTGCGGGTCCGGCCGGCGGGCGGCGGGGCGAACGGCGTCGTGGGATTCGGCGAGCGGCGACCGGGTCGCGCGGCGGATCGGCTCGGTGACGGGCTTCGCGGGCTTGTCCGCCCGCGCCCGGCGCTCGCGCCGGGTCCGGGTCTCCTCGGCGGCGAGGGCCGCCGCGACCCATTCCTCGACCGACATCCCGGCCCGCCTCGCGGCCTTGGCGGCGGCCGCGCGGGCCTCGTCGTCGAGGCCGTGCAAGGGCCTGGCGTTTCGTCTCGTGGCCGCGCTCATCGCCGCTCCCGCTGCCGCCCGAGGCATTCCCGTCGCCCCGGTGCGCCTCCGACCAGCCGGGCTGCGGACGCCGCGACCGGGAGCGGCACGAGCCGCGCACGAGGCCTGGGGCGTCAGCGCAACTCTTCTCGCGTATGGTAAACAGGGGGTTAAGGATTGCGTGGGAAGCGCGGAGCGCGACCGAAAATCGCGCTTCTCCCCGGCGCCCGGGCGGCCCATATTGCGCCTGCGGCGCTGGTCGCCCGACCCAAGGTCGGTTCATCCTCCGGGCCGGTGTGACGCACCGCGGGCGCCCGGAGGGCTCCCCCCAGGATGGAAGAAGAAACAGCCCCACAATCATGAAGAACGGCTCTATCGAGCGGGTCCGGCACGCGGCGCCGGAACCGGAAACGGCTCAAGGCGAGGGCGAGGTCTACACGATCGGCGATCTCGCCCGGGAGTTCGGGGTCACCCTGCGTACCCTGCGCTTCTACGAGGATCGCGGGCTCCTGTCGCCGAAGCGGCAGGGCTCGGCGCGCCTGTACGGCGCCCGCGACCGCAAGCGGCTCGGGGTGATTCTCGAAGGCAAGCAGCTCGGCTTCACGCTGACGGAGATCCGGGCGATGCTCGACGACGAGGACGGCGACGCGGTGCTGCCGCTGACCCGCCAGCAGATCGACGAGCAGATCGCGCATCTCGAGAACCAGCGCACCGAGGTCGAGCAGGCGCTCGCCGAGCTCCGCGCCCGCCGCCAGTCCCTCGCCGGCTGATCCGCCGGCCGCGCCCCTTCCCCCACCCGCCGAGATAGTTTATATGTGAACTATCTCGCTGCGGGCGCTTTCGCGCGCCCGCGGCTCGTGTCCCGGAGCGGAGTTGGAGATGCCGAGCTACAAGGCGCCGGTCGGCGACGTGCTGTTCCTCCTGTCGGACGTCTTCGGCATCGAGCGCTACAACAACCTCCCCGGCTTCTCCGACGCGACGTCGGACGTGGTCGAGGCGATCCTGCGCGAGGGGGCGCGCCTGTGCGAGGAGGTGTTCGCGCCCCTCAACCGCACCGGCGACCAGGAGGGCTGCCGCTTCGAGGGCGGCGCCGTGACCACGCCCGCCGGGTTCAAGGACGCCTACCGCGCCTACGTGGACGGGGGCTGGATGGGTCTCTCCTTCCCGCCCGAGTTCGGCGGCCAGGGCCTTCCCGCGACGCTCAACACGGCGATGCAGGAGTTCTGCACCTCGGCGAACTTCGCCCTCGCCATGTATCCGGGCCTGACGCAGGGGGCGATCGCCGCGCTCCTGGCGCACGGTTCGGAGGAGCAGAAGCGCACCTACGTCCCCCGGATGGTCGAGGGCGCCTGGACGGGCACGATGAACCTCACCGAGCCCCATTGCGGCACCGACCTCGGCCTCCTCAAGACCAAGGCCGTGCCGAACGGGGACGGCTCCTACGCCATCAGCGGCACCAAGATCTTCATCTCCGCCGGCGAGCACGACCTTGCCGAGAACATCGTCCACCTGGTGCTCGCCCGGATCGAGGGCGCGCCCGCCGGCACCAAGGGCATCTCCCTGTTCGTGGCGCCGTCGTAGTTCATGACGCAGGTGGCGTTGCCGTGGATGCCCATCTTGTGCT
>DATLFZ010000259.1:0-7812 GCA_035540795.1 Beijerinckiaceae bacterium
CTACCCGCCCCCGCCGCCCATGGGCGTCCGGCGGGGCATGCGGCGGGACGGGTTGATCCGGCGGCGGGGGCGGGTAGCGTGGCGGCCGAAAGGTCGCTCCCCATGAAGTTCATCAACCAGAGCCGCTTCACCACCCGTCCCGAGATCGACGGCACCTTCGGGGTGGTCACCTCGACCCACTGGATCGCCACCGCGGTCGGGATGGGGGTGCTGGAGCGGGGCGGAAATGCCTTCGACGCCGCCGTGGCGACCGCCTTCACGCTGCAGGTCGTCGAGCCGCACCTCAACGGTCCGGGCGGGGACGTGCCGATCATCGTCTACGACGTGCGCCGGGGAAAGCCCGAGGTGATCTGCGGCCAGGGGCCGGCGCCGAAGGGCGCCACCATCGCCCACTACCGCTCGCTCGGCCTCGACCTCGTGCCGGGGACCGGGCTCCTCGCCGCCTGCATCCCGGGCACGTTCGACGCCTACATGACGCTGCTGCGGGACTACGGCACCCTGCGGCCGGCGGACGTGCTGCGGCCGGCGATCGGCTACGCCCGCCACGGCTATCCGGTGGTGGAGCGCATCACCGCCACGGTCGAGACCGTCGCCGACCTTTTTCGGGAGCACTGGCCGACCTCGGCCGAGCTCTACCTGCCGCACGGCGCCCCGCCCCGGCCGGGCGAGCTCTTCGCCAACCCGCGCCTCGCCGACACCTACGAGCGCATCCTCCTCGAGGCGGAGAGCGCCGGCTCGGACCGGGAGGCCCAGATCGAGCGGGCCCGCCGGTCCTGGTCGCAGGGCTTCGTCGCCGAGGCGATCGACGCCTTCTGCCGCACGCAGGAGGTGATGGACACGTCCGGCCGCCGCCACCGGGGCGTGCTCACGGCCGACGACATGGCCGGCTGGAAGGCCGCCGTCGAGGCGCCGCTCGCCTACCCTTACGGGCGCTATACCGTGCTGAAATGCGGGGCCTGGAACCAGGGCCCGACCATGCTCCAGCAGCTCGCGCTCCTGAAGGGCTTCGACCTCGACGGGCTCGACCCGGCCGGGCCCGACTTCATCCATCTCCAGGTCGAGTGCGCCAAGCTCGCCTTCGCCGACCGGGACACCTTCTACGGCGACCCGAATTTCGTCGACGTGCCGGTGGAGCAGCTCCTCTCGGACGCCTACAACGACGAGCGCCGCGCGCTCGTGACCGACCGCGCCTCCCTCGAGCTTCGCCCCGGCACCATCCCGGGCTACGGCAAGCGCATCGACCCCCGGGCGGTGGAGGGCGGGCGCGCGGCGGTCGCCGCGACCGGGGCCGGCGAGCCGACCGTCGGGCGCATGGGCGAGACCGTGGGCGACACGGTCCATTTCGACATCGTCGACTGCCAGGGCAACATGGTCTCGGCGACGCCTTCCGGCGGCTGGCTGCATTCCTCGCCGGTGATCCCTGAACTCGGCGTCTGCCTCGGCACGCGGGCGCAGATGTTCTGGCTCGACGAGGACCATCCCGGCGCCCTCGTCCCCGGCAAGCGCCCGCGCACCACCCTGTCGCCGACCATGGCGCTGCGCGACGGCGAGCCGTATCTTGCCTGGGGCTCCCCCGGCGGCGACCAGCAGGACCAGTGGATCACGCAGTTCTTCCTGCGCCACGTCCATGCGGGCATGAACCTGCAGGAGGCGATCGACGCCCCCGCCTGGCACACGGAGCATTTTCCGATCTCGTTCTGGCCGCGCACCTCCCGCCCCGGGGTGGTGGTGGTCGAGGGCCGGGTGCCCAAGGCGACCGTGGAGGAGCTGCGCCGGCGCGGCCACATCGTCGAGGTCGGCGACGACTGGTCGGAGGGGCGGGTCACCGCCGCGGTCCGGGACGGGCCGCGCCGCAAGGCCGGGGCCAATCCCCGCGGCATGCAGAACTACGCCGCCGGCCGCTGACCGCCCCTCGACAGCGCTCCGGGTGGGCGCTAGGGCGGGTCCATGTACTGGACCGACGACGCCGTCGTGCTGGGGGCCCGCAGGCACGGGGAATCGGCGCTGATCGTCGAACTGATGACCCGCGCCCACGGCCGCCATCTCGGCCTCGTCCACGGGGGCCGCTCGCCCCGGCTGTCGGCGGTGCTGCAGGCCGGCAACGGGGTGCAGGCGACCTGGCGGGCCCGGCTCGACGAGCATCTCGGCACCTACACGGTCGAGGCGCAGCGCTCCCGCGCCGCGGCGCTGATCGCCTCGCCCCGGGCGCTCCACGGCCTCTCGGCCCTCGCCGGCCTGTTGCGCCTCCTGCCGGAACGCGACCCGCATCCGGGCCTCTACGAGCGCGCCGTCGTCCTCCTCGACCATCTCGGCGAGGACCTCGCCCCGGCCCTGTTCGTCCGCTTCGAACTGGCGCTGCTCGCCGATCTCGGCTTCGGCCTCGACCTCTCGGCCTGCGCCGCGACCGGCGCCGAGGAGGGGCTCGCCTTCGTCTCGCCGAAGAGCGGACGGGCGGTGGGCGCAGAGGCCGGGGCGCCCTACCGGGACAAGCTCCTGCCCCTGCCGCGATTTCTGGTGGATGACTCGCTCCTCGCCCCCGCCGACCCTGCCGAAGTGGCTGCGGGCTTCCGCCTGACCGGCTATTTCCTGGAGCGCCACGTCTTCGGCCCGCAGGGGCTCGCGCCGCCGGACGCCCGGGCGCGTTTCGTCGCCCTGGCCGGCGGCTGAGCTTGTTTTCGGTTTGTTCCGACGGCATAAGCCGCGGACAGCCTCGGAGTGACCCATGGGCAAGCCCGTCGAACCGCCGCAGGACGGCGTCGAGAGCATCAACCTCAAGGACGCGCTCGAGGAGCGCTACCTCGCCTACGCGCTCTCGACCATCATGCACCGGGCGTTGCCGGACGCCCGCGACGGCCTCAAGCCGGTGCATCGGCGCATCCTGCACGCCATGCGCCTCCTGCGCCTCGACCCGGGCACCGCCTACAAGAAATGCGCCCGCATCGTCGGCGACGTGATCGGCAAGTACCACCCGCACGGGGACCAGGCGGTCTACGACGCGCTGGTGCGCCTCGCGCAGGATTTCGCCCAGCGCTATCCGCTCGTCGACGGCCAGGGCAATTTCGGCAACATCGACGGGGACAACGCCGCCGCCTACCGCTACACGGAGGCCCGCCTGACCGAGGTGGCGCGCCTCCTCCTCGACGGGATCGACGAGGACGCGGTCGATTTCCGCGACACCTACAACGGGGAGGACGAGGAGCCGGTGGTGCTCCCGGCCGCCTTCCCGAATCTCCTCGCCAACGGCTCGCAGGGCATCGCCGTCGGCATGGCGACCTCGATCCCGCCGCACAACGCGGCCGAGCTGTGCGAGGCGGCGCTCTACCTGATCAGCCACCCGGCCGCGA
The DNA here is from genome assembly GCA_035540795.1 of Beijerinckiaceae bacterium. Lineage (GTDB taxonomy): Bacteria > Pseudomonadota > Alphaproteobacteria > Rhizobiales > Beijerinckiaceae > JAJKJG01. The sequence continues at coordinate 3,345 of DATLFZ010000259.1, forward strand.
CCTCCGAGCAGCTCGTCAAGTTCGTGCCCGGGCCGGACTTCCCGACCGGGGGCGTGATCGTCGACGCGCCCGAGAGCCTCGCCGAGTCCTACCGGACCGGGCGCGGCTCCTTCCGGGTGCGGGCGCGCTGGGAGAAGGAGGACACCGGCCGCGGCACCTGGGTCGCCGTCGTCACCGAGATCCCCTACGGCGTGCCGAAGTCCCGGCTCATCGAGAAGATCGCCGAGCTCCTGCAGGAGAAGAAGCTGCCGCTGCTCGCCGACATCCGGGACGAATCGGCCGAGGACGTGCGCATCGTGCTCGAGCCCCGCGCCCGCACGGTCGACCCGGTCATCCTGATGGAATCGCTGTTCAAGCTGACCGAGCTCGAGAGCCGCATCCCGCTCAACATGAACGTGCTCGCCGGCGGCAAGGTGCCCAAGGTGCTCGGCCTCGCCGAGGTCCTGCGCGAGTGGCTCGACCACCGCCGGGAGGTGCTGGTGCGCCGCTCCCGCCACCGGCTCGCGGCGATCGACAAGCGCCTCGAGATCCTGCGCGGGCTCCTGATCGTCTATCTGGACCTCGATCGGGTCATCAAGATCATCCGCGAGGAGGACGAGCCCAAGCTCGAGCTGATGCGGGTGTTCGAGCTCACCGAGGTGCAGGCGAACGCCATCCTCGACACGCGCCTGCGCTCGCTGCGCCGGCTCGAGGAGATGCAGCTCAAGACCGAGCTCGAGGAGCTGACCGGCGAAAAGGGCGAGATCGAGAAGCTCTTGGCTTCGGACGCGGTCCAGTGGCGCACGGTCGCCTGGGAGGTCCGGGAGGTGCGCAAGACCTTCGGGCCCGACACCGCGCTCGGCAAGCGCCGCACCGCCTTCGCCGTCGCGCCCGTGACCTCCGAAACGGCCTTCGCGGAGGCCCTGGTCGAGCGGGAGCCGATCACCGTCATCGTGTCCAAGAAGGGCTGGATCCGCGCCCTGAAGGGCCACCTGCCCGACCTCTCCGGGGTCGTCTTCAAGGGCGACGACGCCCTCAAGACCTCGTTCTTCACCGAGACCACGGCCAAGATCCTCGTCTTCGCCGGCAACGGAAAATTCTTCACGCTCGAGGCGTCGAAGCTGCCCGGCGGGCGCGGCTTCGGCGACCCGATCCGGCTCATGGCCGACATCGAGGAGGGGGCCGAGGTCGTCGCCGCGCTCCCCTACAAGGCGGGATCGAAGCTCCTCGTCGCCACCTCGGAAGGCCGCGGCTTCGTCGCGCCCGCGGACGAGGTCGTCGCCAACACCCGCAAGGGCAAGCAGGTGCTGAGCCTCGACGGCAAGGCGAAAGCGGCGCTGTGCGCCGAGGCGGAGGGCGACCACGTCGCGGCGATCGGGGAGAACCGCAAGCTGCTGGTCTTCCCCCTGGCGCAGGTCCCCGAGATGGGCCGCGGCAAGGGGGTGCGCCTGCAGCGCTACAAGGACGGCGGCCTGTCCGACGCCAAGGTCTTTTCGCTCGCCGAGGGCCTTACCTGGAAGGACACGTCCGGGCGCACCTGGACCGTCGCCGGGGACGACCTGCGCGAATGGCTCGGCAACCGGGCCGAGGCCGGCCGCCTGCCGCCCAAGGGTTTTCCCAAGAACAACCGGTTCGCGTGATGGAGATCCGACCGCTGCGCGCCGACGAGCGCGATTCCTGGGAGCCCCTCTGGCAGGGCTACCTCACCTTCTACAACGCCGCGGTCGCCCCCGAAGTGACGGCGACGACCTGGGCGCGGCTGCACGACCCGGCCGAGCCGATGCACGTGCTCGGCGCCTTCCTCGACGGCCGCCTCGTCGGCATCGTGCACTACATCTTCCACCGCTCGACCTGGACCGAGGGCCCCTACTGCTACCTCCAGGACCTCTTCACCGCGCCGGAGGCGCGCGGGCGCGGCGCCGGCCGGGCGCTGATCGAGGCGGTCTACGCCCGCGCGCAGGCGGCCGGCGCGAGCCGGGTCTGGTGGCTCACCCACGAGACCAACGCCACCGCGCGCGCCCTCTACGACACCCTCGCCGACCGGCCGGGCTTCATCCAGTACCGCAAGCTGCTCTGACCCTCAGCCGGCCGGCGCGAGCGCCGGGGCGGCGGACGGCGCACGCCAGCCGTAGAGCCAGGCGTAGCGCTCGGCCATCCCCTCCGCGCCGAGACGGCGCAGGACGAGGTCGCGGGCGAGGGCGACGAGCGGACCCGCATGGTAGGAGAAGCCGTTGCGGCGGGCGGCCTCCTGCACCCGGCGCACGCGGGCGAGGCGGGCGGCCTCGTAGGCCGCGAGCGCCTCCGGCACGGGCCGCCCGTCGAGCGCCGCGGCGAGCACGGCGGCGTCCTCGATGGCGAGCGCGCCCCCTTGCGCCAGGAACGGCAGGACCGGATGGCCGGCATCCCCGAGCAGGGCGAGGCGGCCCCGCACCAGACGCCGGGCGGGAAGGTCGAACAGGGACCACAGCCGCCATTCCGGCGCCGTTTCGAGGAGGCGGCGCAGCGCCGGCGCAGGGGCGAGGCCCGCGAGCACCTCGGCCGGCTCCGCCCGGGCCGACCAGCCCTCCACCGGCTCGGCCCGACGGCGCACGAGGACGAGATTGACGAGGCGCCCGCCGGCGATCGGATAGTGCACCGCGTGCGCGCCCGGCCCGAGCCAGAGCCCCGTCTCGGCTTCGACCTCGACCGCCTCGCGCGGCAGGACCGCCCGGGCGGCGACGAAGCCGTGCGACACCGGCAGCCGCGCCGCGCCGAGCGCCGGCCGGAGCCGCGACCAGATTCCGTCGGCGCCGACCGCGAGGTCGGCCTCGATCGTCTCGGGGCCGCCGGCCTTCTCCACGTCGAGGCGGATCCGGTCCGGCCCCTCGTCCACCCCCGCGACCGTGCGGCCCATGAGGAGACGGACCGGCCGGGAGCGGACCGCGTCGAGGAGCACGGTCTGCAGGTCGGCGCGGCGCACCACCCAGTAGGGCGCGCCGAAGCGCTCGCGCGCGAAGGCCCCGAGCGCCATCCCCCCGATCGTCCGCCCAGTGGCGAAGGCGCGGATCGTCACCCGCTCGGGCTCCCCCGCGACCCGGCGCAGGGCCGGCCCGAGGCCGAGGCCGATCAGGACGCGGCTGGCATTGGGGGAGAGCTGGATTCCGGCCCCCTCCTCGTCGAAGCCGGTGCGGCGCTCGAGAAGGGTGACCGGGTGGCCGCGGGCGGCGAGGGCGAGCGCCGCGGTCAGGCCGCCGATGCCGGCGCCCGCGATGGCGACGGAGGGCGCCACCTCAGGGGCGACGCTCCTTCACCACCCCGCCGTGGTCGTCCCACAGGCATTCGGGCGGGGCCGCCTCTCCCGGGTTCAGGGCGGGCAGGTACCTGTAGAGCGTGGAGCAGTACGGGCACAGCACCTGGTCCTCGGAGCCCATGTCCAGGAACACGTGCGGGTGGTCGAAGGGCGGCCGCGCCCCGATGCACATGAATTCCTTCGAGCCGAGATGGATGACTTCCACGCCGACATCGTTGTGGAAATGGGGCACCGCCTTGTCCGCCATCGCGTCCGTCCAGGATCCGTGAGAGAGGGCGGGCGATTGCCTCGGCCGGGCCCAGCCCCTAAGGGTGCGGGCGTCATAGCACGCCAGACCCGCCATGCAATTCTTCGATTCCGCCGGGGTCCGGATCGCCTATCTCGACCTGCCGCCGGCCGAAGGCGTGGGCGACCCGATCCTTCTGATCCACGGCTTCGCCTCGAACCACGCGGTGAACTGGGTCAACACCCTCTGGACCCGGACCCTGACCGGCGCCGGCTTCCGCGTTGTCGCCCTCGACAACCGCGGCCACGGCCGCAGCGACAAGCCCCACGACCCGGCCGCCTACCATTCCGACGAGATGGCGGAGGACGCGCGCCGCCTCCTCGACCATCTCGGCATCGCCCGCGCCGACGTGATGGGCTACTCGATGGGCGCGCGCATCGCCGCGCACCTCGCTTTGCGCCGGCCCGAGCGGGTGCGCTCCCTCCTGATGGGCGGGCTCGGCGTGCACCTCGTCGAGGGAGTCGGGCTGCCGATCGGCATCGCCGACGCGATGGAGGCGCCCTCCGCGGACGTCCTGTCCGATCCGATGCAGCGCATGTTCCGCCTCTTCGCCGAGCAGACCGGGAGCGACCTGAAAGCGCTCGCCGCCTGCATCCGCGGCTCGCGCCAGGTCCTGTCGAAGGAGGAGGTCGCGGCGATCCGGGCGCCGACCCTGATTTCGGTCGGCGGCAAGGACCCGATCGCCGGCTCCGCGCAGGCCCTCGCCGCTTTGATGCCGAACGCCCGCGCCCTCGACATCCCCGGCCGCGACCACAACCTCGCCGTCGGCGACAAGGCCCACAAGCAGGGCGTGCTGGCGTTCCTGGCGGAGCGCCCGTAGCCGCCCCGCGGCACCCCCCGCCGTCATTCCGGGGCTTCGCGCACCTGCTGTCATTCCGGGGCTTCGCGACGCGAAGAGCCCGGAACCCATGGAC
>DATLFZ010000260.1:0-3455 GCA_035540795.1 Beijerinckiaceae bacterium
CTGATCTACCGTGACCAGGGCTATGTCAAGTTTCAGTCGGTTGTCAAGCGCGCACCCGCCTCCGCCCCCGACGCGCAGCGGCCGGGCTGTGGACAAGCGCCAAGTCGGGCAGGACGCGGGCCGATTCGGGAACGCCTTCGAGCCACGGCTCCGCAGGCCACGGCGAGGGCGTCGCCTCGTGCTCGGCGAGGGCGCCGGCGAGCGCCTCGACGAGGAGGCCCAGCGCCGCCCGCCAGAGCTGGTACTCCGCCCGCGCCACCACCACGTCGGCCGGGTCCGGGTCCCACCAGTGCTTCTGGTAGGCGTCGGGCATGGGGATGCGGAGCCGCCGATCCATCCCGTCGACCTCGATCTCGACGGGCCCGTCCACGCCCTGGATCACGTCGCGGCGGAACCAAGCCGGCTTCCCCTTCGGCCCGAGCACCACCTTGCGCACCGGCGTGTCCGCCTCCCAGTCCGGCACCCCGCCGAGGATGGCGTGCTTGCGCACGAGCGCGACCGCCCCGCGCCGCATGCGCCGGCGCCCGTCCGCCCCGACCACGAACACCCGGTCGTGCGCCCGGGCGACCGCCGCGCCCGCCTCGTCGCCGAGGCCGAGATCGGCGAGCGGGTTCCAGCCCTCCGGCCAGTCCGGCTCGCAGCCGGCGAGCGCCTCGACCGCCTCGGCGATGCGGAGCGCGTCCGGGTGCGGCAGCGTCTCGGCGGTGAAGTCCGGGACCACGCCCCAGACGTTGTCCGGCAGGTCGACGACGGTGCCGAGCATGCCGGCCTCGCGCACGGCCCCGTGCGCGCTCACGACGCCGTTCGGCGCCTGGCCGAACACCTGGCGCAGCTCGTGCACCTTCGGCAGCTCGCGGGTGTAGGCCCAGCGCAGGAGCGCCCCGATCTCGATCCGCTTCATCCAAAATCCCCCGCTTGGGAGGGTAGGGAGGATCGTGGGAGGATCGCCCGCCCGCGCCAGAACCTCCGCCGACCCCCAACCTCTTGTTCTCGCTTCTCTTTTTCCCGAACGTGGGAGGGTAGGGAGGCAAGGGAGGATATATCTCGCGCCATGCATGGAACGCTTTTCGCTTTTTCCGAGGCCCCTGAAACCCCGAATGCGTCTCATGTGTAGCGCGCGAAAAAACCTCCCTACGCTCCCTATCCTCCCAAGCCGCCGGCCAAGTCCTTGGCGCGGCTCCCCTTTCCCCCGCGGCTGCCCGCGCCCCGATCCTCCCACGATCCTCCCTATCCTCCCAGAGAACCGCCCGGGGGGGCCGGCGGGGGCGCGTAGGCCGGCCGGATGCGCACGCCCTCGTAGATCGAGACGCTCGCCTTGCCCTTGTGGAAGCCGTGCTTCTCGGCCGCCCGGGCGATCCGGCGCTGGAACTTGTTCTTGCCGATCGGGGTCTGGCCGGCCTTGCGGCAGTAGGTCTCGAACGACGCCCACAGGTCGCCCGCCTCCTCCCGGTGCAGCGGGTCGCCGGTCACCTCCAGCGCGTTGCGCACGAAGGCGCCGACGAGGTCGCTCTCCTCCCGGTAATCCTGCGTCGCCGCCCGCACCTCCGCCGGCGGGTCGAGCCCGCCGCGGCCGAGATAGTCGAGCGCGCCTGCGACGAGCCACGCCAGCACCCCGGCGCGCTCCGCCCACAGCTTTTCGCCCAAGCCCTTGTCGACCTCGGCCTCCGGGATCTGCACCTCGAACGGCACCAGGCTCACCCGCCGCCAGATGCCGTCGTCGTCGCCGTAGATGGCGGGCTTGCGGTTGGCGGAGATCACCAGCTTGAAGGTCGGGTAGACGTCCACGAAGTCCTGGTTGAGCCGCCGCACCGGGATCGGCTCCCCGGAGGTCAGGCCCTTGATCAGCGATTCGTCGAAGGCGAGGCCTTCCTTCGGCTCGGCCGTGCGCACGAGCCGGGCGCCCGGCAGCCGGGCCAGGTCCGGGGTCGCCTCGCTGCCCTTCTTCGGCCCGCCGCTCGAGACGAGCGTGTCGATCGGCAGGGAGGTCGCGTAGTCGCCGAGCAGCCGCGACACGAGATCGACGAGGGTCGACTTGCCGTTGCGCCCCTCGCCGAAGAACAGGCAAAAAACCTGCTCCCGGGTCAGCCCGGTGAGGGCGTAGCCGAGATAGCGCTGCACGTAGTCGCGCACCGCCCGGTTCGGCAGGATGGTGCCGAGGAAGCGTTCGAAGGTCGGCGCGGACGCCTGCGGCTCCCAGGCCGTGTCGGCGAGCTTGGTGATCAGGTCGGCGCGGTCGTGCGGGTCGAGCCGCGCCCGCCAGACGTGGCGCACCACGTCCGGGTCGGGGCAGTCGAGGTCCTCTTCCGCCACGAATCGCAGGGTGCCGTTGGCGAGGTTGAGCGCCAGCGGGTCCCGGTCGAGCCGGGCCACCGGCACCGACAGGTAGGCGAGCGCCTCGGCCAGCATCCCGTCGATCTTGCCCTTGTTGCCGGAGGCGTTGGCGAAGCGCCGGCGCTGCGCCTGGCGCGCCCGCCACGCCTTCTGCGCCGCCGCGCCCAGGGCGACGGCGAGCTTGCAGGCCGCGTCCTCGCGCTTCAGCGCCGCCTCCTGGCGTTCCCGCTCGGCCTTCGACAGGCCGGTATCGGCGGCGAGCTCGTCCCGCTCCCGGGCGATCTGCCCGCGCCGAAGCGCCGCCGCCTCGGCCGCGTCGATCTCCGCCTGCTCGCGCTCGGTCGGCTCGAGCACATGCGCCTCGAGCCCGATCGCCTCCACCACCCCGTGCGCGAGGGGCCGGGTGCCGGCCTCGTCCACGTCCTCGGCCCAGCGCCGCCCGTCGTAGACGTGCCAGCCGATGTTCGGCACGTGGATCAGCGCGTGCCCGTGCCGCAGGCGCAGGCGGCGCGAGTTGCCGATGTCGTTCTGCGGCTCCTGTGCGCAGGCGCGCACCAGCCCCCAGTCGGTCGAGGGGTCCGGCTCCGCCGCCCCGTCGTCGAACCCGTCCTCCGGCGGCGCTCCTCCGGGGGCGCCCGGGGGCTCGGCCCCGCCCTCGGCCGGAAGGCCCGGGGCGGGCGTCCCGCCCGGCCCGGCGAGCACCGGCGCGCCGGCGAGGATCGCGGCGATGCCGCGGGAGGGATCGGAGGGCTCCATGGGCTACGCCGCCCGCCCCGGGGACGAAGAGCCCCGTCGTCCCGCCGCCTGCCGCTCCGCCTCGTCGGCGCAGAGCGCCGCGACGCATGCCTGCATCTTGGCGACCGACACGGCGTTGCCGATCTGCCTGATCTGCTCGGTCTTGGTGCCCGCGAATTCGTAGGCCTGCTCCTCGGCGCCGAACCCCATGGCGGCAGCGAGCTCGTGCGGCTCGAGCATCCGGAACAGGATGTCGTACGCGGCCGTGCCCTCGATCAGGTTGACGTGGCCGGTGGCGGCGATGGTCGGCGCGGGGGCGTCGACATCGTGCACCCGCGGCGCCTGTCCTTCGCGCTCGCCGAACTGGGCGGTGATGAAGGCGAGTTCGC
>DATLFZ010000261.1:0-2645 GCA_035540795.1 Beijerinckiaceae bacterium
CTGTTCGACCTGCGCATCATCGGGCTGACCCTGATCTCGCCGAAGGCGTACCGGAACGCCTATTGAGCCGGAACTGCGCCGCCCGCGGCGCGGTTCTCCGGCCATGCCCTTGCGCGAGCGCTCCCTCACCGACGCCGCCGAGGCGGGCGCGATCGTCCGCTTCCATGCCGAGCGCCTGCCGCCGATCGCCGACACCGACGCGTTCGGTGCGATGTTCGACCGCTTCGCCGACGCCCGGGTGGTGCTCCTCGGCGAGGCGACGCACGGCACCTCCGAGTTCTACCGGGCCCGGGCCGCGATCACCCGGCGCCTCGTCGAGCGGCACGGTTTCGGCATCGTCGCGGTCGAGGCGGACTGGCCGGACGCCGCCCGCATCGACGCGTACGTCCGCCACCGGGCGCCGGAGCCGCACCGGCACGAGGCCTTTTCGCGCTTCCCAACCTGGATGTGGCGCAACGTCGAGGTCCGGGAGCTGGTCCACTGGCTGCGCGCCCACAACGAGCGGGTGCCGCCGGCGCGCCGGGCCGAGTTCCGCGGCCTCGACGTCTACAGCCTCAATAGCTCCATCGACGCGGTGCTGAAGTACCTCGACGCGGTCGATCCCGAGGAGGCCGCGGCGGCGCGGGAGCGCTACGGCTGCCTCAGCCCCTGGCAGGCGGATCCGGCCCGCTACGGCCGCGCCGTCCTGCACGGGCGCAAGCGGCCGTGCGACGAGAAGCTGCTCGAGCAGCTGGAGGAACTCCTCGGCAACCGCCTCGCCTATCGGGAGACGGACGAGGCCTTCTTCGACGCGGCCCAGAACGCCCGCATCGCGCTTTCCGCCGAGCACTATTACCGGGTCATGTACGAGAGCTCGACGGAATCCTGGAACCTGCGCGACCGGCACATGTTCGACACCCTCGAGCGGCTGCTCGAGCGCCGCGGCCCGGGCGCCAAGGCGGTGGTTTGGGCGCACAACTCGCATATCGGCAACGCCGCCGCGACCGCCATGGGCTGGCAGGGCGAGTTCAACATCGGCGAACTCTGCCGCACCGCCTACCGGGACGAGGCGGTGCTGATCGGCTTCGGCACCGACCGGGGCACGGTCGCCGCCGCGAGCGACTGGGACGAGCCCATGGAGCTGAAGGCGGTGCGCCCGTCCCGGCCCGACAGCCACGAGCACGTGTTCCTGAAGGCGGGCCTGCCCGCCTCCCTCACCGAATGGCGCAGCGGCCGCCGCGACCTGCGCGAGGCGCTCGCGGAGCCGAGGCTCGAGCGCGCCGTCGGCGTCGTCTACCGCCCCGAGACCGAGCTCTACAGCCACTATTTCAAGGCGGTCCTGTCGGAGCAGTTCGACGCCTTCGTGTGGTTCGAGCAGACGAGCGCGGTGACCCCCCTGCCGGCCGGGCACGGGGCGGGGATGCCGGAGACCTACCCGTTCGGGCTGTAGGCCCCGCCTTGCCGCCCCGGCCTCCCGCTGCTACCTGACGCCCGACCCCTCCGCAGCGGCGAACCATCGGGAGGCCCTCGTGGCCCGGGAATTCATCTATCACATGCGCGGCCTCACCAAGACCTATCCGGGCAACCGGAAGGTCCTGGAGAACATCCACCTGTCCTTCTACCCGGACGCCAAGATCGGCGTGCTCGGGCCGAACGGCTCCGGCAAGTCGACGCTTCTGCGCATCATGGCCGGGATGGACACGGACTGGACCGGCGAGGCCTGGGTCGCCGAAGGCGCCCGCGTCGGCTACCTGCCCCAGGAGCCGCAGCTCGATCCCGGCAAGACCGTGCGCCAGAACGTCATGGAGGGCGTCGCCCCCCAGCAGGCGATCCTCGAGCGCTACAACGAGCTCGCCATGAACTACTCGGACGAGACCGCGGACGAGATGACCGCGCTCCAGGACGAGATCGAGGCGAAGGGCCTGTGGGACCTCGAATCCAAGGTCGACCAGGCCATGGACGCGCTGCGCTGCCCCCCCGACGACGCGCCGATCGACAAGCTCTCCGGCGGCGAGAAGCGCCGGGTCGCGCTCTGCCAGCTGCTGCTGGCCCAGCCCGACCTCCTCCTCCTCGACGAGCCGACCAACCACCTCGACGCCGAGACCGTCGCCTGGCTCGAAGGGCACCTGCGCGCCTATCCGGGCGCGATCCTCATCGTCACCCACGACCGCTACTTCCTCGACAACGTCACCGGCTGGATACTCGAGCTCGACCGCGGCCGCGGCATCCCCTACCAGGGCAACTATTCGTCCTGGCTCGAGCAGAAGCAGAAGCGCCTCGCCCAGGAGGGCCGCGAGGAGGAGGCGCGCCAGCGCACGATCGAGCGCGAGCGCGAATGGGTCGCCGCCTCGCCCAAGGCCCGTCAGGCCAAGTCCAAGGCCCGCATCCAGCGCTACGAGGACCTCGTGGCCAAGTCGCAGGAGCGCGGGCCCTCCACGGCGCAGATCGTCATCCCGATCGCCGAGCGCCTCGGCGCCAACGTGGTCGAGGCCGAGCACCTCACCAAGGGCTACGGCGACCTTCTGCTCGTCGACGACCTGTCCTTCAAGCTGCCCCCCGGCGGCATCGTCGGGGTGATCGGGCCGAACGGGGCCGGCAAGACCACCCTGTTCCGCATGATCACCGGCCAGGAGGAGCCCGACGGCGGCGCCATCCGCATCGGCGAG
>DATLFZ010000262.1:0-7046 GCA_035540795.1 Beijerinckiaceae bacterium
CCCTATCCCCGCATGCGCAGGCCCCGCGGATCGAACAGGGGTGCGGGGAGCCGCGCGGCCGGGCGACGCTCGCCGATGATCTCGATCTCGAAACGCGCGTCCTCCGCCGCCTCCTTCGGCACGTAGCCGAGCGCGACCGAGGTGCCGCACGTGTGCGAGTAGCCGCCTGAGGTGACCCAGCCGAGGGGCCGTCCCTCCACGAAGATCGGTTCGTCGCCGATCGCGTCCGCGTCGCCGGCGTCGACCGAAAAGGCGCACAGGCGCAGGCGCCCGCCGGATCCGCGCTCATCGAGCGCCGCGCTGCGGCCGACGAAGTCCTCTTTGTCGTAGGCGACGAAGCGGGACAGGCCGGCCTCGAGCGGGCCGTAGATCGGCCGGTATTCGCGGGCCCAGGTGCCGAAGCCCTTCTCGAGACGCATGGAGTGCAGCGCCCGGGCCCCGAAGAGCCGCAGGCCGAGATCGCGCCCGGCCTCGACGAGAAGGTCGAACAGAGTGCGCTGGTACTCGGGCCCGACCCAGATCTCGTACCCGAGGTCGCCGGTGAAGGTGATGCGGCCGACCATCGTCGGGACCGGCCCCACGTCCATGCGGCGGAAGGACAGGAACGGGAAGGCCTGCGCGGAGAGATCGTCGCGGACGAGCCGCTGCAGGAGGTCGCGCGAGCGCGGGCCCGCGATCGAGAGGCCGACCACCTCCATGGCGCAGGCGCGCGCCACCACGCCGGATGCGGGCAGGTGACGCTCGAACCAGCGCTGGTAGTGGCGCTCGGCCGCGAGCGTTCCGACGACGAAGAAGCGGCCTGCGGCGAGCTTCGCCACGGTGAAGTCCCCGATCAGCCGGCCGCGGTCGTTGAGCATCGGCGTCAACGCGATGCGGCCCTGCGCGGGCATCCGGTTCGCCATCATGCGGGAGAGCCAGCGCTCCGCCTCGGGACCCTCGACCCAGAACTTGCCGTAGCTCGAAATCTCGGCGAGGCCGACGCCCTCGCGCACCGCCCGGCATTCCTGCGCCACGTGCGGATGCGCGTTCGAGCGGCGGAAGGTGATCGCCTCGACGGGCTCGGCGCCCTCCGGAGCGTACCAGAGCGCGTGCTCCAGGCCCCAGTAGTCTCCGAAAACGGCGTTGCGGGCCTCGAGGCGGTCGTAGACCGGGGTGGTGCGCAAAGGCCGCGCGGCGACGAGCTCCTCGTTCGGGAAGCGGATGCGGAAGCGCCGTGAATAGTTCTCGCGCACCTTGGCGTTGGTGTACGCCAGCGTCGCCCAGTCGCCGAACCGCGCCACGTCCATGGCCCAGATGTCGGCGCCGGGATCGCCGTGCACCATCCAGTTGGCGAGGGACAGGCCGACGCCGCCGCCCTGCGAGAACCCCGCCATGACGCCGCAGGCGACCCAGAAGTTCCTCAAACCCCGCACCGGGCCGACGACCGGGTTGCCGTCCGGCGCGAAGGTGAAGGGGCCGTTGACGATCTTGCGGATGCCGGCGCGCTCGATCGGCGGATAGTGCCGGAACCCGACCTCGAGGGAGGGGGCGATGCGGTCGAGGTCGTTCGGCAAGAGCTCGTGGCCGAAGCTCCACGGAGTCTCGCGCTCGGACCAGGGCACGCCGGCACGTTCGTAGGTGCCCATCAGCATGCCCTTGCCCTCCTGGCGCATGTAGATCTCGCCCTCGAAATCGACGATGTGCAGCATCTCCTTCTCGGACGCGGCGACCTCGGGAATCTCCTCCGAGATGATGTACTGGTGCTCCATGGCGAGGATCGGCAGTTCGAGGCCGACCATCCGGCCGACCTCCCGCGCCCACAGGCCGCCGGCGTTGACCACGTGCTCGGCCCGCACCGTGCCCTGCTCCGTCACGACGTCCCAGCCGCCCTCCGGCGTCGGGACGAGCTCGACGACGCGGTTGTGGCGCATCACCGTCGCGCCGCCGATCTGCGCCGCCTTGGCGTAGGCGTTGGTCACCCCCCACGGGTCGACGTGGCCCTCGATGGGATCGTAGAGGGCGCCGACGAAGTGGCTCTTGTCCATGAGCGGGAAGAGCCGCGCCGCCTCGTCGAGGTCGACGAATTCGAGGTCCATGCCGAGATAGCGGCCCCGGGCGAACACCATCTTCAGCCAATCGAGCCGCTCGGGGGTTCCGGCGAGCATGAGGCCGCCGGTGATGTGGACGCCGCAGGAGACGCCCGAAATCTCCTCGATCTCCTTGTAGAGGTTGATCGTGTACTGCTGGAGCTTGGCGACGTTCGGGTCCCCGTTGATGGTGTGCATGCCGCCGGCGGCGTGCCAGGTCGAGCCCGAGGTCAGCTCCGAGCGCTCGATCAGCATCACGTCGCGCCAGCCGAGCTTGGTCAGATGGTAGAGGACGCTCGCGCCGACGACGCCGCCCCCGATCACCACGACCTGCGCCTGGGATTTCATCGGCGGCCCCTCCGTTGCGGACCCATGGAGGGCCGCGGCGGGCGGACGGGCTTGCCGCCGAGCGTCACGGGCTGACCCGGCAGCGACCTCAGAGGACCTGATCGAGGAAGGCCTTGGTGCGCGGCTCGCGCGGGCGCGCGAGGAGCTCGCCGGGCGGACCGTGCTCCACGATCACGCCGCCGTCCGTGAAGTAGACGTGGTCGGCGACCTCGCGGGCGAAGCCCATCTCGTGGGTGACCAGCATGCAGGTCATGCCCTCGGCCGCGAGCTCGCGGATGGTCACGAGGACCTCCTTCTTGGTCTCCGGGTCGAGGGCCGCCGTGACCTCGTCGAACAGCATCACCATCGGGTTCATGGCGAGCGAGCGCGCGATGGCGACCCGCTGCTGCTGTCCGCCGGACAGTTCGCCCGGATAGGCGTCGGCCTTCTCGGACAGGCGGACCTTCGCGAGGAGCCGGCGCGCCCGCTCCTCGACCTCGCGCCGGTCCTGCCGCAGCACGTGGATCGGCGCCATCATCACGTTCTGCAGCGCGGTCTTGTGCGGGAACAGGTTGTACTGCTGGAACACGATCCCGACCTTGCGGCGCAGGGAGAGCTTGTCGAGCTTCGGGTCATTCACCTCCTGCCCCGCGACGGTTATCGAGCCGCGCTCGATCGGGACCAGGGCGTTGATGCAGCGCAGGAGCGTCGACTTGCCCGAGCCCGACGGGCCGATGACGCAGACGCACTCGCCCCTTGCCACCGTCAGCGAGACGTCCTTCAGCACGACGAGGCTGCCGAAGCGCTTCTCGACCCCGGAGACGACGACGATGGGCTCGCCGAGCTGGTGCCGGCTCATGTCAGATCTTCACGGCGAAGCGGCGCTCGAGGGCGAGCGTGGCGCGGGCGATCGGGTAGCAGTAGACGAAGAACATCGCGAGCAGCATCAGGTACATGGGGATCAGGAGGTCGGTCCGCGCCTCGGCCACGAGGGCGCCGCGGGTCATGGTGAGCGCGTCCTGCACCCCGACCACCGAGATCAGCGTCGTCGCCATGGTCAGGATCGCGTACTGGTTCATCCACGGCGGCAGCATCCGCTTCACCGCCTGGGGAAGGATGATCATCCACAAAGTCTGCCGGCGGGTGAAGGCGAGGCTCTCCGCCGATTCCCACTGCCCGGCCGGGATCGACTGCACGCCGCCGCGCACGATCTCGGAGATGTTGGCCATCACCGGCAGTGACAGGCCGATCACCGCCTTGAGCCAGGCCGGGAAGGCGATCACGAGGCCGCCGAGGCGCAATTCGAAGGGCAGGATCAGCATGGCGTAGAACAGGAGCACCAGCCAGGGCGCGTTGCGGAAGAACTGGGTCACGAACCAGGACGCCCGCCGAAGCGGCCGCAGCAGCGACACCTGCGCGAGCCCGAGCATCACCCCGAGGAGGGTGCCGAAGGTCATCGCCAGGACGCTGACCAGGAGGTTGAACAGGAAGCCGGAGAAGACGAGCGGGAACCACTTGGCGAGGAGCTCGAGCACCCCCGGCCTCCCCGCTGCGTTCGCCGCCTCCGCCGCCACCGTCGAGAGCGCGAGGGCGGCGACGAGCGCCGCCACGAGCCGTGGCGCGAGGACGAGCCGGACCGTCCCGAAGGCGTCCGGGCGGGCGCCCCCGGGGAGGTCGGGCGGGGCCGGCGGCAGGAGCACCGCGAGGCGGGTCACGCGCTGTACCCGGGGATGCGCAGCGAGCGCTCCCAGCGTCCCATCACCCAGACCAGCGCGGCGACGAGGCCGACATAGGTGACGAGCAGCACGTTCATCATCTCGCGCACGTTGAGCACCTCGGACCACACCTGCGCGGCGGCGTACAGAAGCTCCGGAACGCCGATGGCGTAGGCGAGGGTGGTGGTCTTGACGAGATTGACGAGGTTGTTGTTGAGCGCCGGCAGGCAGACCCGGAAGGCGAGGGGAAGCACCACGTGGACATAGGAGCCGAGGCGGGAATAGCCGAGCGATTCCGCCGCCTCGACCGTGGCGGTCGGCACCGCCTGGATACCCGAGCGGAAGATCTCCACGTTGAAGGCGCCCGCGAAGAGCGAGAACGACACGATCGCCCAGCCGACGCTGCCGACGAGGGGCACCTCGGCCCCGTGCAGGTCGCGCAGGGTCGGCAGCACCGATCCGACGGCGAAATAGAAGAAGGCGAGCTGGACCAGCGGCGGCGTGTTGCGGAAGAACTGGACGTAGCCCTGCGCCGCCGCCCGCAGCGCCCGCGAGCGGGCGCCCTGCATCCAGGCGCCGAGGAGCCCGATCGCCAGGCTCAGGACGATGCAGACGAGCGACAGGTAGATCGTCGTCCACAAGCCGCGCAGGAAGCGGCTGCGGTCGAAATCGTCGTAGAAGATCGAGAAGTTGAGCCCGTGCGCCTCGTACAGCCAGCGGAAGAAGTCGGCGACGGGCTCCATCGATGCGCGGTGATCCGGAGGGTGGCGGGCGCGGGTGCGCCCGCCGGCGCCTCAGCTGCCCGCCTTCAGCTTCTTGTTGGTCTCGACGAGGTACGGGCTCGGCTTGATGCCCCACTTCGCCTCGAGCTCGAGCAGGCGCCCGCTCTTGTGCCACTCGGTCGACAGGTCCCTCATGAACTTGCCGAACGGCGCGTCGAGGTCCTCGAGGCGCACGCCGATGGCCCAGAGCTGCGGGTCCTCGGAGGGGAGCGGCATCTCGTAGTTGGCCCAGCGCGGATCGCCCCCGGCGAGCGTCGAGGTGATGAGCGTGTCGTCGAACAGGAAGGCGATGCAGTTGTTGTTCTGCAGCGCCGCGAGGGCGTCCGGCACGGACGGGAACACGACGAGCTCAGGCGAATAGAGCTGGCTGACGCGCCGGTTGTAATAGGCGCCCTGGACCGCGCAGACCCGGCGGCCCTTGAGGTCGTTCCAGGTCTTGAGGTTGGCGGATTTCGGGGCGAGCACGTTGGTGGCGCCGGCGTAGTAGTTGGGCTCGACCATGCCGACGACCTTGCGCCGCTCGGCGGTGTCGCCCATCGTGGCGAGGATCATGTCGATGCGGCCCTGGCGGAGGAACTCCATCCGGTTGGCCGCGATCACCGGGATCATCTCGAGCTTGACGCCGAGGCGCTTGGCGACCTCTTCCGCGAGCTCGATCTCCATGCCGACGATCTTGCCGGACGGGTCGAGGAAGCCCCAGGGCTTGTAGTCGTTCTTCACCCCGACGACGATGACGCCCTTGTCCTTGATCTTCTGCAAGGTGTCCTGCGCCGCCGCCGGCAACGCCATCGCGAGCGCCGCGACCGCGGCGAACAAGCCCAGCAATCTCCTCATGCTCCCCTCCTCTCCTTGCGCCGGAATCATCCCGCAAACGACCGGCCCGATTTGACGTGGTGCGACATCGCCTGCCCTCGCGGCGACCCGCCGCGATCCTTGTAGCACGGGCGGCACATTTGTCGCGCCTCCCCCCGCCGCCGCGCGACCGCGACGGCTGCGGGAAAGGGCCACGCGGCGACGGCTCATCCGTTCGGATGGAGGGGCGCCTCTCTCGTCGCGGAGCCTCGCCGGAATCGCTGCACCGGGGTCCGTTCCGCGGCGCACGCGCCGGCGCGTCCGCGGACGACGGCGGAGGCGTTCCTGGAAGCGGCATCGAGAGCTTCGGGCTCGGGGCGCGGGAGCGGATCGGCCACCGTCGCCGGCCTCGAACACGGGCTCTTCATCGCGACGGTCCTGATCTCCGGCTGCGACACGGGGCTCGGCGTCGAATTCGCCCGCCAGTACGCGGCGGAGCGACGGGCGCCCGCATGCACCTCTTCGATCCCGCTACCGAGCGGGTGATCTGACCCTCAGGCGGGGCGCCAGCGCAGCCGGACCGTGTGGCGGGCGCGGGCTCCGGGGGCGAGCAGCCGGATCGAGGCCCGTTCCGCCAAGTCGCCCGCGAAGCCGTCGAGATCGGCATGGCCGGTCCAGGCTTCGATGGAGAGGAAAGGCGCAGTCGGCTTCGTCCAGAGGGCGAAGTGCTGAAAGTCCTCGACCTCCATCTCGATCGCGGCTCCGGACGGCGCCTCGAAGGCGAGACGCCGGCTCGCGGCGTCGAGGAAGACGAGGGCGTTGCGGGCGAACAGGGCCGGGCTGAGCGGGAGCCGGTTGCCGTCGAGCGGGATCGGACGCTCGGGCCGGGTGAGAAGTCCCGCTTCGGTGATCCGCGGCACGAGCGGCGCCTCGGCGCGCTCGAACACGATCCGGTATTCCTCGCGGGCACCCCCGTCGAACGGCCACGGGAAGGCGGGGTGCCAGCCGACCTGGTAGGGGAGGGGGCGCCGGTCCCGATTCTCGACCTCGAAGGCGAGCGCGAGGTCCATCTCCGCGAGCTTCGCGACGATGTCGAGCGCGAAGGCGAAGGGATAATGTTCCCGGGTCGCGGCGCTGTCCACGAGGCGGAGCCGGGCCTCGGCGGGCGCGGCCGCGACGATCTCGAACCGGGCGGGCCTGACGAAGCCGTGCCGCGGCATCGGCGATCTCCAGCTGGGGCGCTGGTGCACTCGGCTGCGCCGCATCGCCGGTCATGGTAGAGCTTCGCATGGCGTGGTCTTCATCGGCTCCGGCGCTCCAACGCCGGATTCGGGTCAGCACCCGGTGACGACGCCACCCTCGAT
>DATLFZ010000263.1:0-3518 GCA_035540795.1 Beijerinckiaceae bacterium
GTCGTAGAGCGACAGCGGACGCCGGCCGAGCTCGGCGAAAGCGGTTTCGATCAGAAGGTCCGAGCGGACGAGGGTGCCGTCGAGGTCGACGACCAGCGGACGGCCGGGCGCCGGGCCGGACGCCTCCGGGACGTTCTTGGCCGTTTCGTCCCGCAATCTGAGCGGGAACTCGTCGGGCCGCCGCAGCCGCCGGCGGTTTCGGGGGATCGGCTGGGTGCTGGACTGCGGCAAGGTAATCTCCCCCGGATAAGAAAAAACACGAACGGCCCGGTGAAAATCCGAGGTGGCACTCACCTTTGGGCCGCAACAACGCGAATCGTTCGGAGGCGTCGCCCCGTCCGCGACGGCCGGAGACCGAGACCGAGGTCTCGGAACTTCAGGACCGCCGCTTCATTGCCCTCCGGAAATCGCTCGGTCCGGTCACCCGAACCGCACGAGGCGCGGCTGACAACGGTGCCCTGCGCGACTTGGTTGCGCCTGCGAGCTGAACAAAAAACGCACCCTCGCATTGAAGCTCGGAACGCGCCCCGCGCGGCCCCGATCGGAGCCGCCGCGGCAGCTTGCGCGTGCGGGGACGTCATGCTCGAACGCGGGTTGCGCCTGGCCGCGGGGATCATCCTCGCCACTCTCGCGGTCATGGCGATCGCGCCCGAGCTGCAGCGGGTCACCGCCGATCACGGGCTGTGGGATTTCGGATCCTTCGTCGCCTCGGGCCGGGCCGCCCGCGAGGGGCTCGACCCCTACGGCATCTACCCGCTGACCCTGCACGTCTCCCTGCCGGGATTCGAGACCTGGAACCCGAACCTCAACCCGCCGATCTCGGCGCTCCTCTTCCAGGCCTTCGACCTCGCCGAGCCGCAGACCAGCCTGCGGGTCTGGTCGGCCCTGTCCGTGGCGCTCTATGCGGCGGCGGTGGGCTTGCTGCTTCTGCGGTACGGGCCGGAGCTCGGGCCGTTCGAGGCGGCGGTGCTGCTCGTGTGGGCCTTCGGGCTCGCGGGCTTCTGGGACACGCTCTTCCTCGGCCAGATCTACATCCCCCTCGTCCTCGCGGCGGTGCTCGCCTGGCTGCTGCTCGAGCGGGGTCGAGGCGCGGCCGCCGGCATCCTGATCGGCTGCGTCGTCGCCATGAAGCCGAACTTCCTCGTCTGGCCGGCCGTCCTCCTCCTCGCCGGGCACGGCCGCCCGGCCCTGTGGGCCCTCGCCACCGCTGCGGCGATCAGCCTCGTCCCGATCCTCGCGCTGGGGCCGGAGGTGTACCGGCAATGGCTCGAGCTCGTCGCGGCCGACCGGGACCGGGGCGTCTTCCTCACCAACGCCTCCCTCGGCGGCCTCGCCGCCCGGCTCGGGGCTCCCGCCCTCGGCACGGCGCTCGGGGCGGCGCTCCTCGCCGGGCTCGCGCTCTGGGCATGGCGGCGGCGGCCGGGACTCATGGAGGC
Source organism: Beijerinckiaceae bacterium (assembly GCA_035540795.1). Taxonomy (GTDB): domain Bacteria; phylum Pseudomonadota; class Alphaproteobacteria; order Rhizobiales; family Beijerinckiaceae; genus JAJKJG01. The sequence goes on from DATLFZ010000263.1 coordinate 1,437, forward strand.
GAGCACCCTTGCCCTGCTGGGAGCGCTCCTCGCCTCGCCGCTCGCCTGGATCCACTACACGCTCTTCCTCCTCCCGGTATTCTTCGCCCGCTGGTCGATTCCGGCCATGCGCGCCCCCGCGGCTCTCCTGATCGTGCCGGTACCCTTCGTCATCGACCAGCTCGGCCGCGAGGGCTGGGTCCAGGCGACGATCGGCTCCGTCTACGGCTGGGGGCTCGTGCTCTGCCTCCTCGTCGTCATCGCGGGAGCCCGGGCCCGACCGGGTGCGGTCGCGCCGCTCGCGGCGAAACCGGCCTGACCGGCAACTCGCGATTCCAGCCCGGAACCGGGAACGGTTCGGAAAGCGCGGCCGTTCGTGAGGACCACCGGGGAGGGCGGCCATGCGGGACGGGACGACGGGCGCGGGTCGGCGCGGGATGTTCTACCTGGGGCTCGGCGTGGTCACCGCCGCCACCCTGATGCTGCAGATCATCCTGACCCGCATCATCTCGGTCATCTCCTGGTACCACCTCGCCTTCTTCGTCATCAGCATCGGCATGTTCGGGCTCACCGCCGGCGCCGTGTGGGTCTATCTGCGGCGGGAGCGCTTCGCGCCGGTGCATCTGTCGTTCCACCTCGCCGTCGCCTCGCTCGCGTTCGCCCTGGCGATCCTGCTCGCGCTCGCGGTGCAGCTCACCCTCGTGACCGGCCTGCCGGCCTCGTTCATGGCGATCGTCGTCTGGAGCCTGCTCGCGGCCGCCCTGTCGCTGCCGTTCTTCTATTCGGGCATCGTGGTCAGCCTCGCGCTCACCCGCAGCCCCTATCCGATCGGCATCGTCTACGGGGTCGACCTCGTCGGAGCGGCGCTCGGCTGCCTCGGCGTGCTCGTCCTCATGAACCTGACGAGCGGTCCCGGCGCCGTCCTCTGGGTCGCGGTCCTCGTCGGCGCGGGAGGGCTGATGTTCGCCCGGGCCGGCCTCGGCACCGTCCCCCGCGGCGGCGGCCTCGGCGCGGCCCTGTTCCGCCGCCGCGGCGCGATCGTCGCCGGGATCGCGGCCTTGGCGCTGGGGAACGAGCTCCTCGGCGGCGCCGTGCGGCCGGTCATGGTCAAGGACCGGATCGAGGAGCCCCAGCGCATGCTCCACGAGCGCTGGAACTCCTTCTCCCGCGTGGCGGTGTTCCACACCTCGTTCGATCCGCCCCACCTGTGGGGCGCCTCGCCCCGATTCGTGCCGACCCCGATCGACCAGCGCTGGCTCACCATGGACGGGGCCGCCGGCTCGACCATGTACCGCTTCGGCGGCGACCTCCGCGAACTCGCCTTCCTGCGCTACGACGTCACCAACCTCGCCTACGCCGTGCCGGACCTGAAGACCGGCGCGGTGATCGGGGTCGGCGGCGGCCGGGACGTGCTCTCGGCCCGGCTGATGGGCGTCGAGGACGTGGTCGGGGTCGAGATCAACCCGATCTTCATCGACCTCCTCGAGAACCGCTTCGCCGACTTCAACGCCGTCGCGCGCCTGCCCGGGGTCGGCTTCGCCGTCGACGAGGCGCGAAGCTGGTTCTCCCGGACCGAGCGCAGCTTCGACGTCGTCCAGATGAGCCTGATCGACACCTGGGCGGCGACGGGCGCCGGCGCCTACACCCTGTCCGAGAACGGCCTCTACACGGTCGAGGCCTGGCGCATCTTCATGGAGCGCCTGACCCCGGCGGGGGTGTTCACCGTCAGCCGCTGGTACGCCCCGGGAGAGGTCAACGAGACCGGGCGCATGGTGAGCCTCGCGGTGGCGACGCTGCACGCGCTCGGCGTCGCCGAGCCCCGTCGGCACCTTTTCCTGGCGGCGAGCGGCAACATCGCCACGCTCGTGCTCTCCCGCGAGCCGCTCCGGGAGGCGGCGCTCGCCGCCCTGCGGCAGAAGTCGGCCGACCTCGACTACCGCATCCTCGCCGCGCCGGGCGAGCCGGCGGCGTCCCCGCTCCTGCAGCGGATCGTGGCGGCGCCGGACCACCGGGCCCTCGAGGCGGTGACCGCCGCCTCCTTCCTCGACCTGTCGCCGCCGACCGATTCCCGGCCCTTCTTCTTCAACCAGCTCCGCCTCGGGC
>DATLFZ010000264.1:0-5664 GCA_035540795.1 Beijerinckiaceae bacterium
ACCCTCCCCGCCGCTTCGGGGGGAGGGAGAGCGCACCGCCGCGTTGACACCGCAAAGGCGGCCGTGCTTCAACAACGCATACGAAGAACACGGTCAACGGACCCACAGGGAGGACCCGCCATGCTGCACCGCCTCGCCGTCGCCCTCGCAGCCGCCCTCGTCGCGACGCCCGCGCTCGCCGCGACCAAGTTCACGCTCGCCACCACCAACGGGCCGCAGGATCTGAGCTCCCGCGCGATGGTGCGGTGGAAGGAGGCGATGCAGGAGCGCTCCAAGGGCGACCTCGTCATGGAGTTCGTCTCCGGCGGGGCGCTGGGCGGCGACCAGGAGCTCCTGCAGCAGCTCGCGACGAACGAGATCCAGGCGCACATCGCCGGGCCGGTCGTGGTCCACCGGCTCCTGCGCGACTACCAGTGCCTCGAGGCGGAGTTCGTCTACGAGGACGAGGCGCACGGCTACCGGGTCTGGACCGGCGCCCTCGGCAAGGAGGTCTCGGACCGGCTGCGCGAGCGCTTCGGCATCGAGATCGTGGGGGTCGGCCTGCGCGGCGCCCGGCACGTCACCGCCAACCGCGCCGTACGCGAGCCCGGCGACCTGAAGGGGGTCAAGATCCGGGTCACCAACCCGCTGCGCTCGCAGGTCTTCGCCGCCTACGGCGCGCTGCCCGGCAACCTGCCGGTCTCGGAACTCTACGGCGCCCTGCGCCAGGGCGTGTTCGACGCGCAGGAGAACCCGATCCCGACCATCTTCGGCGACCGCTTCTACGAGGTGCAGAGCCACATCAACCTGACCGGCCACGTGCAGAGCTACAACGTGGTCACCGCCAACAGCGCCTTCCTGAAGAAGCTCTCGGCCGAGCAGCGCCGGATCTACGACGAGACGCTGAAGGAGGCGATCGACTGGCTCAACAAGGCGGTCGAGACCGAGAGCGCCGAGCTTCTCGCCAAGATGCAGAAGGAGCGCGGCGTCGAGGTGGTGAAGTCGAACGTGCCCGCCTTCCGCACGATCGCCGAGCCGATCGTGAAGGAGTTCGCGCAGAAGAACTGCAAGCCGGGCCTCCTCGACGACGTCCGCAAGGCCGCCGCCACCAACTGAGGCTCCCGTGCACGAGCACATCGACGCGGGCGGCGACCCCCGCCGCCCGCTGCCCTTTCTCGACGTCCTCGACCGCATCGCCGAGGTCGCCGCCATGGCGGCCTTCCTGGTGATGATCTTCGCGACCCTGCTCCAGGTCTTCGCCCGCTACCTGCACATCCCGATCGACTGGACGGAGGAGCTCGCCCGCACGGTCTTCGTCGCCGCCATGATGATCGGCATCGCGCTCGCCATCCGGCGCCGCGAGCACATCGTGGTCGACTTCATCTTCGCCCGCCTCGGTCGGAGGGCGCAGGCCGCCCTGTCGGTCGCTTTCGACCTCGCCATCATCTTCCTGCTCGTGATCTGGGCCCGGGGCGCGTTGCGGCTCATGAACCTCAACGCGGGGACCACCTTCGTCACCCTGCCGTGGCTGCCGGTCTCCGCGGTCTACGCCGTCGAGGCCTTCGCCATCCTCCTGATGATCCTGTTCGTGCTCGCCGACCTCGTGCGGCAGGGCGAGATCCTGCGGGGGCGCCCGTGACCATCGCGCTGGTCACGCTCGCCCTCGTCATCTTGCTGATCTCGATCGGCATGCCGGTCGGCTTCGCCGCCGGGATCGCTTCCCTCGCCGGCGCCGCCTGGCTGTTCGGGGACGTGTTCGACCCGCGGGTCGCGACCATGCTGGCGCGCACCAGCCTCGACAAGATGAACGACTTCCTGCTGCTCGCGATCCCGTTCTTCCTGCTCGCCGGGCGGCTCATGAACACCGGCGGAATCACCGAGCGCCTGTTCGGCTTCGTCTCGGTGCTGGTGCGCCCCGTGCGGGGCGGGCTCGGCCACGCCAACGTGCTGGCGAGCGTGTTCTTCGCCGGCATGTCGGGCTCGGCCACCGCCGACGCGGTCGGCCTCGGCCAGATCGAGTACCGGGCGATGACGGCGGCCGGCTACGACCGCTCGTTCAGCGCCGGCATCACCGCCGCGTCCTCCCTCGTGAGCCCGATCCTGCCGCCGAGCATCGTGCTCGTCGCCTATGCGGTCCAGGCGCAGGTCTCGGTCGCGGCCATGTTCTTCGCCGCGATCGTCCCGGGCTTCCTGATGGCGGCGACCTTCATGGCCTGGGTCGCCTACCGCGCCCGGGTCAAGGGCTACCCGAAGGGGCCGCGGGCGAGCGTCGCCGAGGTGTGGCAGGCCTTCCGCCCGGCCGTCCTCGCCCTGATGACCCCGGTCATCATCATGGTCGGCATCTATGCGGGCCTGTTCACGCCGACCGAGGCGGCGGCGGTCGCGGCGCTCTATGCCCTCGTCGTCACCGTATTCGTCTACCGGGAGGTCGGCTGGGGGCGGGTCCTCGCCGAGGTGCGGGCGACCTTCATCGACACCGCGGTGATCATGCTGATCATCGCCTTCACCTCGCTGCTCGGGGTGGTGCTGATCCGCAGCGGCGTGCCGGCGGCGCTCGCCGCCTTCTTCGCGAGCCTGACCGACAGCCCGTCGGTGCTCCTGCTGCTCCTCTTGATCCTGTGGCTCGTGATCGGCTGCTTCATGGCCCAGACCCCGGCGGTGCTGATCCTGACGCCGATCCTGATGCCGATCGCGCAGAATTTCGGCATCGACCCGATCCATTTCGGCATCGTCATGACACTGGCCCTGACCCTCGGCCTGCTCACGCCGCCGGTCGGCATGGTGCTCTACGCGCTGATCCGGGTGACGGGCTTGAGCTTCGACGCCCTCGTGCGCGCCTCGACGCCCTACGTGCTCATGCTGGTCGGCCTGACGGTGCTCCTCATCCTCTTGCCGGAAGTGACCCTGTTCCTGCCGCGCCTTCTCGGCTACGCCGCCGGCTGACGCGCCCTCGGAGGTTTTTCGATGAAACTGCTGGTCCTGCCCGGGGACGGCATCGGCCCCGAGATCACCGCCGCGACCCTGCGGGTGCTGGACGCCGCCGACCGGCGCTTCGGCCTCGGCCTCGCCTACGAAAACCGGGACATCGGCTTCAAGGCCTACGAGGCGACCGGCACGACCTTTCCGGAGGACATCCTCGACCTCGCCCGCGCCCTCGACGGCATCATCCTCGGGCCGATCTCGCACATGGACTACCCGCCCCGCGACAAGGGCGGCGTCAACGTCTCGGCGGCGGTGCGGGTGCGCCTCGACCTCTACGCCAACGTCCGCCCGGCCCGCACACGGCCCGGCGTGCCCCACCGCGGCACCGAGATGGACCTCGTCATCATGCGCGAATGCACGGAGGGCATGTACCCGGACCGCAACATGTTCGCCGGGTCCGGCGAGTTCATGCCGACGCCGGACGTCGCCATCTCCATGCGCAAGATCACGGCGAAGGCGTGCGAGCGCATCGCCCGGGCCTCTTTCGACCTCGCCCGCAAGCGGCGCCGGAAGGTGACGGCGGTTCACAAGGCCAACAACTTCATCCTCACCGACGGGCTTTTCCTCAAGGAGGTGCGCCGGGTCGCGGAGGAGTACCCGGACGTGGTGCTCGAGGAGGTGATCGTCGACGCCATGGCGGCGCTTCTCGTGCGCGACGCCTCGCGCTTCGACGTGATCTGCGCCACCAACTTCCACGCCGACATCCTGTCCGACCTCGCCTCCGAGCTGTCGGGCAGCCTCGGCCTCGCGGGCTCGATCAACGCCGGCGAGGCGAATGCGGCGGCGCAGGCGCAGCACGGCTCGGCGCCGGACATCGCGGGGCAGGACAAGGCCAACCCGACCTCGCTGATCCTCTCCGCCGCCATGCTCCTCGCCTGGCTCGGCGAGAAGCACGGCCGGGACGACCTGGCGCAAGCCGCGCAGGCGATCGAGGGGGTGATCGACGCCGTGCTCGCGAGCCCCGAGACCCGCACCGCCGACCTCGGCGGCAAGCTCGGCACCGCCGCCTTCGCCGATCTCGTCGCCCGGCGGCTCGAAGGGGGCGCCTGAGCCTCGATCTCGGATCCGGCCGCCTCAGGCGGCCGTGCCGACCGGCGCCATCCCGGGCACGGCCCGCACCAGGTCGCGGAAATGGTCGCCCCGGACCTCGAAATTCGGGTACTGGTCGTAGGAGGCGCAGGCCGGCGACAGGAGCACGACCGCGTCCTCGCCGCGGGCGTCCTGTGTCGCGGCGGCGACCGCCGCGTCGAGGGTGCCGCAGCGGGCGTACGGGACCGCGCCGTCGAGGGTCCGCGCGAAGGCCTCGCTCGCCTCGCCGATGAGGTAGGCGCGGGCGATCCTGGGGAAGAACCGCCGCAGCCCCTCGATGCCGCCCTCCTTCGGCTTGCCGCCGAGAATCCAGAAGATGCGCTCGAACGAGGCGAGCGCCTTCTCGGTCGAATCCGCGTTCGTCGCCTTGGAATCGTTGACGAAAAGCGTCGGCCCGAGCCGGCCGACCTCCTCCATGCGGTGGGCGAGGCCCGGGAAGCTGCGCATCGCCGCGGCGACGGCCGCGTCGGCGACCCCGAGCCGGGTCGCCACCGCCGCCGCCGCGGCGGCGTTCTGGCCGTTGTGCCGCCCGCGCAGGGAGCCGATCCCGGCGAGGTCGGCGAGGACCGCGCCGTCCCGGAAAACCCGCCCGTCCCGGAAGCCGAAGCCCGCGGCGGGGACCCCTTCGGCCGACAGGGCGTCGTAGGGCCGGCCGGAGGCGGCGCGCTCGGCCGCGACCGCGCGGCACCATTCGTCGTCGACGCCGATCACCGCATGGTCGGCCGCCCGGACCAGACGGGCCTTGATGCCGGCGTAGTTCTCCATCGTGCCGTGCCGGTCGAGATGGTCCGGCGAGACGTTGAGGAGGACTCCGACGCTCGGCGCGAGCGAAGGCGCGAGGTCGATCTGGAACGAGGAGCACTCGATCACGTGGACCCGCTCGCCCCCGGGCGGCGCGAGGGAGAGGATCGCGGTGCCGATGTTGCCGCCCATCTGCACGTCCCGCCCCGCCGCCCGCAGGATGTGCGTGACGAGCGCCGTGGTGGTGGATTTCCCGTTCGTCCCCGTGATCGCCACGAACGGGGAGCCCGGGGCGGTCGCGGCGCGCTCGCGGCAGAACAGCTCGATGTCACCGATCGGCTCGATCCCCGCCGCGCTGGCCCGCAGCACGGACCAGTGCGGCGCCGGATGGGTGAGCGGCACGCCGGGCGAGAGGATCAGCGCCGCGAAGCGCGACCAGTCGGCCTCGCGCAGGTCCGCCGTGGCGATGCCCTGCGCCGCCGCCTTGTCGAGGCTCTCCCGCTTGTCGTCGCAGGCGATCACCTCGGCTCCGCCGGCCTGCAGGGCGCGCGCGGTCGCGAGGCCGGAGCCGCCGAGGCCGAAGAGGGCGACGGTCCGGCCGGCGAAGGTCGTGACGGGGATCATCTGAGCTTGAGCGTCGCGAGCCCGATCAGCGCCAGCACGACCGCGATGATCCAGAAGCGGATCACGATCTGCGGCTCCTTCCACCCCTTCTGCTCGAAGTGGTGGTGGATCGGCGCCATCGCGAAGACCCGCCGGCCGGTGAGCTTGAACGACGTGACCTGGATGATGACGGAGAGGGCTTCGAGCACGAACAGCCCGCCGACCACGGCCAGCACGATCTCGTGCTTCGTCGCCACGGCGACGGTGCCG
>DATLFZ010000265.1:0-2812 GCA_035540795.1 Beijerinckiaceae bacterium
CCTCGACCGACCACGGCCATCCGAGCGCGGCGACGGCGAACCTGTCCCCGCACGAGGCCGAGGCCCTTTTCCGGCGCATCGCCGGCGGCGACGCCTCGGCCGCCGACGCGGAGCTGTTCCGGGCGCAGATGCTGACCGAGATGGCGCGGATGAGCCTCGATGACGGGCTCGTGCTGCAGATTCATCCGGGCTCGTTCCGCAACCACAACGAGCACATTTTCGGTCGTTTCGGCCGCGACATGGGCGCCGACATCCCGACCCGCACCGACTACGTGCGGGCGCTCAAACCGCTCCTCGACGCGTTCGGCAACGAGCGCGACCTGACGGTCATCCTCTTCACCCTCGACGAGAGCACGTATGCGCGCGAGCTCGCGCCGCTCGCCGGCCACTACCCGGCGCTCCGGCTCGGGCCGCCCTGGTGGTTCTTCGACAGCCCGGAGGGCATGCGCCGCTTCCGCGAGCTCGCGACGGAGACGGCGGGGTTCTACAACACGGTCGGGTTCAACGACGACACCCGGGCCTTCCCCTCGATCCCGGCCCGGCACGACGTCGCCCGGCGGGTCGACTGCGCCTACCTCGCCGAGCTCGTGGTGACGCATCGCCTGGGCGAGGACGAGGCCGCCGAGGTCGCCCACGACCTCGCCTACCGCCTCGCCAAGGAGGCCTACAAGCTGTGACCCGCCTGTCCCTCGCGCGCCTGCCCGACCTGCCGGCCGCGGTGCGGCGGCCGTCCTACGACCCGGCGGCGACGCGGATCGGGATCGTCCATCTCGGCGTCGGCGCGTTCCACCGCGCCCACCAGGCGCTTTATGTCGAGGACCGGCTCGAGGCGGGCGAACGCGACTGGGCGATCCTCGGGGCGAGCCTGCGCGCACCGGACACCCGCGACGCCCTCGCGCCGCAGGACGGGCTCTACACGGTGCTGGTCCGCTCCGGCGAGGGCGAGCGGGCGCAGGTCGTCGGCGCCTTGCGCACCCTCCTCGTCGCGCCCGAGGACCCCGAAGCGCTGGTGCGCGCCATGGTCGACCCGGCCGTGCGCATCGTCAGCCTCACCGTCACCGAGAAGGGCTATTGCCACGATCCGGCGACCCGCAACCTCGTGGAGGACCATCCGGACATCCGGCGGGACCTCGAGAGCCCGCAGGCCCCGGTCTCGGCCCCGGGCTTCCTGGTCGAGGCGCTGGCGCGGCGACGGGCGGCGGGCGTCCCGCCGTTCACGGTGCTCACCTGCGACAACCTCCCGGCCAACGGGGACACGGTCCACCGGGTGCTGACCCGGTACGCCGCGCTGCGCGACCCGGATCTCGGGGCCTTCGTCGCCGGCGAGGTCGCCTGCCCCTCGACCATGGTCGACCGCATCGTGCCGGCGACAACCGACGCCGACCGGGCGGCGGTGCGGGCCGCGCTCGGCGTCGAGGACGCCTGGCCGGTGGTGACCGAGCCCTTCACGCAATGGGTGATCGAGGACCGCTTCCCCTCCGGCCGGCCGCGGCTCGAGGAGGCGGGCGCGCAGCTCGTGTCCGACGTCGCCCCGTTCGAGCTGATGAAGCTGCGCCTCCTCAACGGCGCCCATTCGACGCTGGCCTATCTCGGCTATCTCGCCGGCCACGAGACCGTCGCCGAGGTGATGGCGGACGACGCCTTCGCCCGGCTCGTCGCCGGCCTCATGGACGAGGCCACGCCGACGCTCGCGGTGCCGCCGGGAACGGACCTGGCCGGCTACAAGCGCTCGCTCCTCGCCCGCTTCCGCAACCCGTCCCTGCGCCACCGCACCTGGCAGATCGCCATGGACGGGTCGCAGAAGCTGCCGCAGCGGCTCCTCGGCACCGCCCGCGACCTCCTGGCCCGGGGGGCGCCGATCCCGCACGTCGCCCTCGGGATCGCGGGCTGGATGCGCTATGTCGCCGGGACCGACGAGAGGGGGCGGCCGATCGACGTGCGCGACCCCCTCTCGGAGCGCCTGCGTCGCCTCGTCGGCGAGGCGGGCCTTTCGGCCGAGCGGCTCGCACCGGCCCTCCTGGGCGTGCGCGAGATCTTCGCGGACGACCTGCCCCGGGACCCGCGCTTCGCCGCGCCGGTCACGGCGGCCCTCGGCTCGCTGATCGCGCGGGGTGCCGCGGCGACGGTGCGCGCGGCAATTCAGTAATCGGCGTCGTGCGCCCCGAGCGCCGGGGCGGCGACGGGCGCGCCCGCCGGGCCGCGGAAGGCCGGGTCGACCGGCACCGGCAGAGCCGGCATGGTCGCCCCGTCGGCGCGGGCGAGGACGTGCCCGAACACGCCCCGGGCGCGGAGATGCGGGTCGGCGACCGCCTCCTCGAGGCTCGCCACCACCGAGCAGCAGCAGTCCCGGTCCGCGAAACGTCGCGCCCAGGCTTCTCCCGTCTCGCTGGCGACGAGCGCCGCGACCGCCGCGATGGTGGCGGCGGGGTCCCTGGAATCGTCCCGCAAGGCCGGCTCGAGCCCGACGATGTCGCAAAAGGTGTCCCAGAACTTCTGCTCGATGGCGGCGACCGCCACGAACCGACCGTCCCGGGCCGGGTAGAGGCGGTACCGCGACGTACCGCCGGTCAGCAGGTCCGTCCCGCTGCCCGGCCAGCGGCCGGTCGCGAAGCCGGCGCCCAGCGCCCAGAAGGCGAAGGGGAGGACGTTCTCGGTCATCGCCACGTCGAGGCGGCGCCCGCGCCCGGTCCGCGCCCGCTCCTGCAGGGCGAGAAGGATGTTGATCACCGCCGGATAGGCGCCGCCCGCGATGTCCGCGATCAGCGCCGGCGGGACCACCGGCTGCTCCTGTGGACCGGCGGATAGGGAGAGC
>DATLFZ010000266.1:0-6198 GCA_035540795.1 Beijerinckiaceae bacterium
ATCCGACCGCGCCGAGGCCGCGAAACCAGGCATCGCGGCCGAAATCGTAGCCGCCCGGGCGGGCCGGCTCCGGAAGCGGCAGGAGCCGGGCCCGTACCGCGACGAAAGCGCCGGCTTCGACCGCGGCGGCGCTCGTGACGCGGACCCGCCGCGGCCGCTCCGCCGGCCCGACCCCCGCCATCTCGTGGACCCGCAGGACGAAGCGGACGCCGGCCGTGCGCGGCTCGACCGCCTCGACGAAGCCGGTGGTCTCGACGATGCGGATGCGGTCGAGGACGGGCGCCGCGACGGTGCGCGAGCGGATCACGCCGGCGGCGAAGCCGGCGAACAGCGCAAGAAGCGCGAGCGCCACCGCGAGACCGACGGGGCGCGCCCGACAGGCGATCGCGGCGGCGAGGGCGAGACCCGCGCCGGAAAGCGGCGCCCAGGGCGAAGGCTCGTCCGCGGCGAAGAACAGGAGGATGCCGCAGCCGAACAGCACCGCGGTCCAGGGGAACAGGCGCCGTTGCGCGACCTCCCGCTCGATCCAGCCCCGCACGCGCTCGCCGAAGGGCCGGCGCGCGGCCGCGCTCCGCAGCCCCACGAGGCCCGGCCAAGCCGCCGCGACCCTTGCCTGGACCCGTGCCATCGGCGCGACTTAACGCTGTGAGCCCGCCATGGTACACGAGCGCCGGTCGCGCCGACAGCCGCGCTTCTCCTCACAACCCGATCGGTCCCATGTCGCACGTCGTGGCGCGCTTCGCGCCTTCCCCAACCGGCTTCCTGCATATCGGCGGCGCCCGCACCGCGCTGTTCAACTGGCTGTTCGCGCGCAAGCACGGCGGCAGGATGCTGCTGCGCATCGAGGACACCGACCGGGAGCGCTCCACCGACGCGGCCATCCAGGCCATCCTCGACGGGCTGTCCTGGCTCGGGCTCGACTGGGACGGGGAGGTGGTGCACCAGTTCGCCCGCGCCGCCCGGCACCGCGAGGTCGCCGAGCAGCTCCTCGCCTCCGGCGGCGCCTATCGCTGCTACGCGAGCCAGCAGGAGCTCGAGGAGATGCGCGAGGCGGCCCGCCGCGAGGGCCGGCCCCTGCGCTACGACGGGCGCTGGCGCGACCGCGACCCCGCCGAGGCCCCGGCCGGCGTGAAGCCCGTCATCCGCCTGCGCGCGCCGAGCGAGGGCGAGACGGTGGTCGAGGACGCGGTCCAGGGCCGGGTCGTGTGGCAGAACAAGGATCTCGACGACCTCGTCCTTCTGCGCTCCGACGGCAACCCGACCTACATGCTGGCGGTCGTGGTCGACGACCACGACATGGGCGTCACCCACATCATCCGCGGCGACGACCACCTCACCAACGCCGCCCGGCAGACGCAGATCTACCGCGCGCTCGGCTGGGACGTGCCGCAGATGGCGCACATCCCGCTCATCCACGGCCCGGACGGGGCGAAGCTGTCGAAGCGCCACGGGGCGCTCGGCGTCGACGCCTACCGCACCCTCGGCTACCTGCCGGAGGCCCTGCGCAACTACCTCGTCCGCCTCGGCTGGAGCCACGGGGACCAGGAGATCTTCTCGACGCAGGAGATGACCGACGCCTTCGACCTCTCCGGCATCGGCCGCTCGCCGGCGCGGTTCGACTTCGCCAAGCTCGAGAACCTCAACGGCCACTACATCCGCCAGGCCTCGGACGAGCGCCTCGTCGCCGCGATCGAGCGCATCCTGCCCGAGCTCGGGCCGCCCCGCGGCCTCGGCCCGACCCTGTCGCCGGCGCTGCGGGAGCGGCTGATCGCGGCCATGCCGGGGCTCAAGGAGCGCGCCAAGACGCTCGTCGAGCTTCTGGACGGGGCCTACTACCTCTACGCGGCGCGCCCGCTCGCCCTCGACGACAAGGCGGCGGGCCTCCTCGACCAGGGCGGCCGCGAGCGGCTCGGCGCCGTCCTGCCCCGGCTCGAAGCCCTTCCCGAGTGGAACGCGGCCGCGCTCGAGGCGGCGGTGCGGGCGCAGGCGGAGGCGACCGGGGTGAAGCTCGGCCAGCTCGCCCAGCCCCTGCGGGCGGCGCTCACGGGGCGCGCGACCTCCCCCGGCCTCTTCGACGTCATGGCCGTGCTCGGGCGCGAGGAGAGCCTCGCCCGCCTGCGCGACCAGGCTCCGGCGCCACCCTGACGGTCGGGCGTCGTCCCGGCCAGGGCGTGGGCCGACAGGGTGAGGCAGCGCTCGCTCGACCCCCAGCGCCTCGACCCTTCTCACGTCATGGCCGGGCCTGTCCCGGCCATGGCTGCGATGCGTCGAGCGGGGTGACGCGCCTCCGGCCGCCATCGGCACCCCGCGGACGGGCCCTTCCCACGGTGTGCGGAACGAGGCAGCGGACCTGCGGGTTGCCCCGCCAGCGCTCGCTCGGAGCCGCAGGAGGTGCAAGCCCATGATCAAGCTCGGCCTTTCCGTCCTCGCCGCCTCGGTGGTCGCCTTCGGCCTGTCGGCCGCGCCCGCCGCGGCTTCGCCCCTGGCTCCGGTCCAGGTCGATCGCGACAACGCCACCCTCGTCGAGGTGCGCGGCGAGAAGCGCCGCGTCGGCAAGCGCCAGGTGCAGCGCCGCGCCGCGCGCACCGGCAGCATCCGTCGCGGCAGCCCGCACGCGGACAACCCGTCGCGTCCGCCGCACCAGCAGAACCTCGGCAACATCTCGGGCGGACCCCGCTCCGGCCGCTGACGCGAGAGAACGGAGGGCCGTCTCGGCCCTCCCGCACCCTCCGAAAGTCCTGTCCGGCGCGCAGGGCGGGCACGCCCTGCGCCGCTTGAACGGGGGGTGGCGATGGGCTACCGGAACGCCCAAGTTCGACAAGGGGCCTCCTCGGCGCGGTCACCCGCGCGGCAGGCCTGCACAGGTGAGAAAGGGCGGGCCATGAGCGGCAGCACCGGGACGCTGATCCTCGACAACAAGCAGGTCGAGCTGCCGGTGAAGCCCGGCACCATCGGGCCGAGCGTGGTCGACATCTCCAAGCTCTACGGCCAGACCGGGATGTTCACCTACGATCCCGGCTTCACCTCGACGGCGGCCTGCGAGTCCCAGATCACCTACATCGACGGGGACGAGGGCGTCCTCCTCTACCGGGGCTACCCGATCGAGCAGCTCGCCGAGCACGGCGACTTCCTCGAGACCTGCTACCTGCTCCTCTACGGCGAGCTGCCCACGGCGGCGCAGAAGGCGGATTTCGACTACCGGGTCACGCGCCACACGATGGTGCACGAGCAGATGACCCGCTTCTTCCAGGGATTCCGGCGCGACGCGCACCCGATGGCGGTGATGGTCGGCTCGGTCGGCGCGCTGTCGGCCTTCTACCACGATTCCACCGACATCTCCGATCCGCAGCAGCGCATGATCGCCTCCATGCGCATGATCGCCAAGATGCCGACGCTCGCGGCCATGGCCTTCAAGTACTCGATCGGCCAGCCGTTCATGTATCCGCGCAACGAGCTCGACTACACGTCGAACTTCCTGCGCATGTGCTTCGCGGTGCCGTGCGAGGACTACAAGCCGAATCCGGTCCTGGCGCGCGCGCTCGACCGCATCTTCATCCTCCACGCCGACCATGAGCAGAACGCGTCGACCTCGACGGTGCGGCTCGCCGGCTCGTCCGGGGCGAACCCCTTCGCCTGCATCGCCGCAGGGATCGCCTGCCTGTGGGGGCCCGCCCATGGCGGCGCCAACGAGGCCGCCCTCAAGATGCTCGAGGAGATCGGCACCGCCGATCGCATTCCCGAGTACGTCAACAAGGCGAAGGACAAGAACGACCCCTTCCGCCTCATGGGCTTCGGCCACCGGGTCTACAAGAACTACGACCCGCGCGCCCGCATCATGCAGAAGACCACGCACGAGGTCCTCAACGAGCTCGGCGTCAAGGACGAGCCCCTGCTCGAAGTGGCGATCGAGCTCGAGCAGATCGCGCTGCGCGACGAGTACTTCATCGAGAAGAAGCTGTACCCGAACATCGATTTCTATTCGGGCATCACGCTGAAGGCGATGGGCTTCCCGACCTCCATGTTCACGGTGCTGTTCGCCCTCGCCCGCACGGTGGGGTGGATCGCCCAGTGGAAGGAGATGATCGAGGACCCGTCGCAGAAGATCGGCCGCCCGCGCCAGCTCTATACCGGGGCCGCGCGCCGCGACTACCTGACCATCAACCAGCGCGGCTGACCGCGGCGTCGCGTCCGGCGCTCACCGCATCAGGCGGGAGTGCTCGACGCTGATGCAGCGGTTCATGACCACCGCGATGCCGACGGCTTCGGCGCGGGCGCAGGCCTCGTCGTTGCGGATGCCGAGCTGCATCCACAGCGCCGGCGCCTTCACGGCGATCGCCTGGTCGACCGCCTCCCCGACCGCGTCCGGGCGGCGGAACACATTCACGAGGTCGACCGGCCCGGGGACGTCCTGCAGGCGGGCGTGAAAAGGCTCCCCGTGCAGGGTCTCGCCGAGCGCGGTCGGGTTCACCGGGACGATGCGGTAGCCGACCCGCTGCAGGTAGCGGGTGACGCCGAAGCTCGGCCGCCAGGGCTCCGGGCTCGCCCCGATCACTGCGATCGTGCGCGCCCGCTCCAGGATGGCGCGCAGGTAGGCGGGCGGATAGGCGTCGTGGTCGATCTCCATCGCGCCGGAGAAAAGCCCGCCCGCAGGCGAGGGTTCCTCGCGAGTGGACGGGCAGGTCCGCACGACCGCGGCCCGCCCCCGATGCAGCCCGCCTCCGCCGCGCAGGCCCTGGCCCGCCGCAACGGCAGGGCGTATCGCTCGTCCCATGGCCGCCTTCTTCGCCCTCTGCCTCGCCTATGTCCTGAGCCAGTTCTTCCGCTCGTTCCTCGCCATCGTGGCCCCGCGCCTGACGCAGGACCTCGGGCTCGGACCGGCCGAGCTCGGCCTGCTCTCGGCGGTGTGGTTCGGCGCCTTCGCCTTCGCTCAGTTCCCGGTCGGCTGGGCCCTCGACACGCTCGGCGCCCGGCGCACCATCGCCGGAGCCATGGTCGGCGCCGTCCTCGGGGCGATCCTTTTCGCGCTCGCCGGCGGCTTCGCCGCGATGGCGGCGGCGATGGCGCTCATCGGGATCGGCTGCGCGCCGGTGCTCATGGGCAGCATGTACCTGTTCGGCCGCGCCTACCCGCCGACCCGGTTCGCCATGCTGTCCTCGATCGTGCTCGGGGTCGGGGCGCTCGGCAACCTGCTCGCCGCGACGCCTCTCGCGCTGGCCGTCGAGATCGTGGGCTGGCGGGCCAGCATGGGCGGCATCGCCGCGCTCACCGCCGTGTCGACCGTGGTCGCCTATCTGGTCATCGTCGATCCGCCGACGCCCAGCCGGGCCGGCGCCCGGGTCTCGGCGCTCCGGGACCTGTGGCGCATCGCGAGCCTGCGGGCGCTGTGGCCGCTCCTGCCGCTCACCTTCGTCAGCTACGCCGTCGTGGCGGCCGAGCGCAGCCTGTGGATCGGCCCCTTCCTCGAGCAGGTCCACAGGCTCGACCCGATCGCCCGCGGCAACGGGGTGCTCGCCATGGCGATCGCCATGTCGGTCGGAGCCTTCGCCTACGGGCCGCTCGAGCGCCTCACCGGGGCGAAGCCGGCGGTGCTCGGCGGCAGCCTCGTCGCCGGCCTCGCCTTCCTGGCGCTCGGGCTTTTTCCGGCGATGCCGGTCGGGCCGGCCATCGTCGCCCTGTCCCTCGCGGGCGGGTTCGGCCTCACCTACGCGCTCCTGATGAGCCACGCCCGGGTGTTCTTTCCCGAACACCTGCTCGGGCGGGGCATCACCTTCCTCAACTTCGTCTTCATCGGCGGGGCCGGGCTGTTCCAGGCCTGGTCCGGCCTGTTCATGCACGCGGCGGCGGAGGCGGGGCTACCCGCCGAGACCGGCTTCGGCCGGCTCCACCTCGCCTTCGGCGTGGCCCTCCTCCTCGCGACGGCGATCTACGTCGCCGCGCCGAGCCGGCCGGCCCGGCGTTGACGCTCCCTTCACCCTCCCGGGCCATCCTGAGCCCATCGGGGGGACGAGCATGGACCGGTGGCGGAGGCGCGCGCGGGCGCGGAGCGCGCGGTGAGGGCGCTGGGGTTTTCGGGCGAGCGGGCGAGGGCCCTCAGTCTCGCGGAAGTGATCGTGCTTGCGGCGATCCTCGCCTTCTGCCTCGCCGGCGCCGTCGCCATCCTGAGCGCCTGACCTGCGCGCCGGCGAGGCAGAAGGCGAG
>DATLFZ010000267.1:0-10713 GCA_035540795.1 Beijerinckiaceae bacterium
CGTCACCCCGAGCGACAGCCTCGCCATCCTGACCGCGCACGCGCACCTCGCCCCGGGCTACGCCACCGGCCTGTCCGGCGTCGCCCGCTCGATGCCGACAAGCCGCGCCGTCGACCGGGTGGCGAAGCGCCTGGGCCTTCCCTGCTACGAGACGCCCACCGGCTGGAAGTTCTTCGCCAACCTCCTCGACGCCGGCATGATCACCCTGTGCGGGGAGGAGAGCGCCGGCACCGGCTCGAACCATGTGCGCGAGAAGGACGGGCTCTGGGCCGTGCTGCTCTGGCTCGACATCCTGGCCGCCCTGAAGAAGCCCGCCGACCGCATCGTGCGCGAGCACTGGGCGGAATACGGCCGCGACTACTACGCCCGCCACGACTACGAGGAGGTCGACGCCGCCGCCGCGAGTGACCTGATGGAGGCCCTGCGGGCGGCGCTGCCGTCGCTGCCGGGAAGACGCCTCGGCCCGCTCACCGTGTCGGAGGCCGACGACTTCGCCTATCGCGACCCCGTCGACGGCTCGGTGACGCCGAAGCAGGGCATCCGCCTCCTGTTCGCCGAGGACGCCCGGGCCGTGTTCCGCCTGTCCGGCACCGGCACGGCCGGGGCGACGCTGCGGGTCTATCTCGAGCGCTACGAGCCCGACCCGGCCCGGCACGACCTGCCCGTCGCGCAGGTGCTCGCGCCCGTGGCCGAGGCGGCCCGTGCCATCGCCGAGATCGAGCGCCGCACCGGGCGCGCGGCGCCGTCCGTGGTCACCTGACGCCGCTGAGGTCGTCGAGGATCGGGCAGTCCGGCCGCTCGTCCCCGTGGCAGCAATGGGCGAGGTGGCGCAGCGTCGCCGCCATCCCCTGCATCTCGGCGATGCGCGCCTCGAGGTCGGCGACGTGCGCCTCCGCGATCGCCTTGACCTCCCGGCTCGGCCGGCCCTTGTCGCGCCACAGCGCGAGCAGGCGCGCGATCTCCTCGACCGAGAAGCCGAGGGTGCGGGCGCGGCGGATGAAGCGCAGGTCGTGCACGTCGCGCTCGTCGAAGTCCCGATAGGCGTTGTCGCGCCGCGCCGCCTTGGCCAGGAGGCCGATCGACTCGTAGTACCGGATCATCTTGGTCGAGACGCCGGAGCGCTCGGCCGCCGCGCCGATCTTCATGCCCGCCCTCCCGGCCGCCAGCGCCGCAGGAGCAGCGCGTTGGTGACCACGCTGACGCTGGAGAAGGCCATGGCCGCCCCGGCGATGATGGGATTCAGCAGGCCGAAGGCCGCGAGCGGCAGGCCGGCGGTGTTGTAGGCGAAGGCCCAGAAGAGATTCTGGCGGATCTTGGCCCGGGTCAGGCGGGCGACCTCGATCGCGTCCGCCACCGCGAGCGGGTCGCTGCGCATGAGCGTCACGCCCGCCGCCTCCATGGCGACGTCCGTGCCGGAGCCCATGGCGATGCCGAGATCGGCGGCGGCGAGCGCCGGAGCGTCGTTGATGCCGTCGCCGACCATGGCGACCTGGCCGTGGCGGGCCTTGAGTTCGCCGACGATGCGCGCCTTGTCCTCCGGCAGCACCTCTGCGATCACCTCGTCGACCCCGACCGCCTCGGCCACCGCCTCCGCGCTCGCGCGGTTGTCCCCGGTGAGCATGATCGTGCGGATGCCGAGCGCGTGGAGCTTCTCGACCGCCGCTCGGGCCGTGGCGCGGGGCCGGTCGGCGAAGGCGAGCAGGCCGACGAGACCGGGCCTTTCGCCCAGCTCCGCGACGTAGGAGACCGAGCGGCCGCGATGCGCGTCGGACTCCTCCACGGGGAGGCCGAGATCGGCCATGTGCCGGGCGCTGCCGACCGCCAGGCGGCGGCCGCCGACCTCTCCTTCGAGCCCGCGGCCGGGCACGGCGCGAACCTTCGTCGCCGCCGGAAGGGCGAGGTGCTCCGCCTCCGCCGCCGCGACGACCGCCCGCGCCAGCGGATGCTCGCTGCCGCGCTGCAGGGCCGCGACGGCGGCGAGGAGGTCGCGCCGCTCGCCCGAAAACGCCTCGAAGGCGACGAGGGCGGGCTTGCCCTCGGTCAGCGTGCCGGTCTTGTCGAGGGCGACCGCCCGGATGGCGGTGGCGCGTTCGAGGGTCTCGGCGTCCTTGATCAGGATGCCGCCGGCTGCGGCGGCGCCGGTGCCGGCCATGATCGCGGTCGGCGTGGCGAGGCCCAGCGCGCAGGGGCAGGCGATGACGAGCACGGTGACCGCCGTGATCACCGCCGCGGCGGCGCTGCCGGCCGCCCACCACCAGGCGAGGAAGGTCAGGATCGCCAAGGCGACGACCACCGGCACAAACACCGCCGAGACCCGGTCGACCAGCTTCTGGATCGGGGCCTTCGACGCCTGCGCCCCCTCCACGAGACGCACGATGCGGGCGAGAGTCGTGTCCCGGCCGACCGCGGTCGCCTCGACGGCGAGGAGCCCCGAGCCGTTGACCGAGCCGCCGACGACCCGGTCGCCGGGTTCCCGGTGCACGGGCAGGCTCTCGCCGGTGACCATGGACTCGTCGATCTCCGAGGCGCCCTCGCGCACGAGCCCGTCGACCGGCACGCGCTCGCCGGGGCGCACCACGGCCACGTCGCCGCGGCGCACCTGCCCGATCGGCACCTCGACCTCCGCGCCGTCCCGCCGGATACGGGCGGTTTCGGGCCGCAGCGCCATCAGCGCCCGCACCGCGTCGGCGGTGCGCCGCTTGGCGCGGGTCTCCAGGTATTTTCCGAGCAGAACCAGGGTGATGATGACGGCGGCGGCCTCGAAATAGAGGTGCGGCATGTGCCCCGGCGGATGCGGCCGCAGAAGCTCGTAGAGCGAGAGCCCGTACGCGGCCGAGGTGCCGAGCGCGACGAGCAGGTCCATGTTGCCGGTGCCGGCGCGCAGGGCCTTCCAGCCCGCCCGGTAGAAGCGGGCGCCGAGCCAGAACTGGACCGGGGTGGCGAGCGCGAACTGCACCCAGCCCGGCGGCATCCAGTGCAGGCCGAAGGGCCAGGCGAGCATGGGCAGCGCCAGCGGCAGGGTCAGCAGGACGGCGACGAGGACGTGGAGGCGCTCGCGCCGGTCCTGGTGGTCGAGAGCGTCCGCGGGCGCCGCCGCCTCGTGCGGCCGGGCCTCGTAGCCCGCCGCCGCGACCGCCTCGACGAGGGTTTCGGGCGCGACGCCGAGATGCTCGACGGTCGCCCGCTCGCTGGCGAGGTTGACGCGCGCCGCGACGACGCCGGGGACCCGCGCCAGCGCCCGCTCGACGCGCCCGACGCAGGAGGCGCAGGTCATGCCGGCGATGTCGAGCTCGTCGGTCCGGAGCCGGGCGTGGTAGCCGGCCTGTTCGACCGCCTCGGCCAGCGCCGCCGGCGGCGTGCCCGCCTCGGCGACGACCTGCGCCCGCTCGGTCGCGAGGTTCACGCTCGCCTCGAGGACGCCCGGCACCTGCGCCAGCGCGCGCTCGACCCGGCCGGCGCAGGAGGCGCAGGTCATACCCTCGACGGAGAGGACCAGGGTCTCCGCCTCGGCGGCGGTCGGCGGGCGGGTCGCGAAATTCATGGGAGCCTCACGAAATGGCGTCAGGCCCCCCTCATAAAGGTTCCCATCATGGGAAGGTCAAGCTGACATTTGCCGGGGAGGAGAATGTATCTATATTGTAGATACAACGATGGTCGGAGGTGTCGATGCGGCTACGTTTTGCCCTCTGGGGAAACAGCCTCGCCGTTCGCATTCCGAGGGCTGCCGCCCGCGAAGTTGCGGCTTCGGCCGGCGGGATCGCCGAGTTGACGGTCAGAGATGGCAAGCTCGTGATCGAACCCGTGAACGAAACTCCGCACTACGATCTGGATGAACTCCTGAACGGGATCACGCCAGAGAACCTGCACGGAGAAACGGATTGGGGCGACGATGTCGGCGAAGAGATCGGCTGACAGGACCTACTGCCCCGATCAGGGCGACATCGTCTGGCTCCAATTCAATCCCCAGCGCGGGCGCGAGCAGGCAGGGCATCGCCGCGCGCTCGTCCTGACGCCGCGCTCATACAACCGGATCACGCGCCTCTGCGTCGTCTGCCCCATCACCTCCCGCGTGAAGGGCTATCCTTTGGAGTCCGCGGTCCCGCCGGGTGGCGATACCATCGGCGCCGTCCTGTGTGACCACGTCAGGAGCGTGGCCTGGGAGCACCGAGGGGCGACCTTCGTCGAGAAGGCTCCGCCCGGGCTCCTCCTCGACACTCGCGCCAAGCTCAAGGCGCTCCTCAGTATCCCGTAGCTACTTGTTCGTGCGGCCGCGCTTGGGGTCGACGCCGCCTTGCGGGGTGGTGTCGTTGCCTATGTCCCCTTCCACCGTGCTCTCGCCGGCGATGCTCTTGGGGCTCTCGCCCGTGGCGAAGCTGCCCTTCGACGTGCCGATGCCGGGATTGGTCTCGAGGTCGTCGCGGGGACGCTGGCCGGGGCCGGTCTTGGGATGCTTTCCAGTCACAGGGGCCTCCTGGTTTCGTCCCGGGGAACGGGCGGGGACGCCGTCCGTTCCGGGCCGCGGATGCGGCTCCTGACCCGGTTGACCAGCATGTAGATGACCCCCGCCGCGATGGCCGCGATCAGCAGGAAGAACAGCATCACCATGGCGGCGGCGCCGAGCACCGCGCCCATGGCGTCCCAGAAGCCGAGCTGGGCCACGAGCAGGATGAGGAGGAGGAAGAGGACGATCGGCACGGGGCAAACCTCGTTTGCCGGACAACGCCCGGCGGGGTGATTTGCTCCCGGGGCGGGGCCGCGATCCTATATGTGAGCCGCATGGCCCCGCGCGCGACCGAGATCCTCACCCAGACCCCGCAGGGGCTGTACTGCCCGCAAGGCGACTTCCACCTCGACCCGCTGCGGCCGGTGGCGCGGGCGCTCGTCACCCACGGCCATTCCGACCACGCCCGGGCCGGCCACGGCGCCGTCCTCGCCACCCGCGAGACGCTCGCCATCATGGCCGCCCGGTACGGGGAGGATTTCGCCGGATCGACGCAGGCCGCCGCGCTCGGGGAGCCGATCCGGCTCGGCGGGGTGACCGTGCGCTTCGTGCCGGCCGGGCACGTGCTCGGCTCGGCGCAGATCGTGATCGAGGCGGGCGGCTGCCGGCTCGTCGTCTCGGGCGACTACAAGAGGGTGCGGGACCCGACCTGCCGGCCGTTCGAGCCGGTGCCCTGCGACGTGTTCGTCACCGAGGCCACCTTCGCCCTGCCGGTCTTCTGCCACCCGGACCCGGACGCAGAGATCGCAAAACTCCTGCATTCCGTGCGGCTCTTTCCGGACCGCGCCCACATCGTCGGGGTCTACGCGCTCGGCAAGGCGCAGCGCCTGATCGCGCTCCTGCGCCGGGCCGGGTACGACCGCCCGATCCACCTGCACGGCGCCCTGGAACGCCTCACGGCCCTCTACAAGGACGAGGGGATCGCGCTGGGCGACACGCCCCGGGTGCTCCCCGAGGAGCGCGGCCAGCTCGGCGGCGCGATCGTCCTGTGCCCGCCATCGGCCGCGCAGGAGATCTGGGCCCGGCGCTTTCCGGACCCGGTCACCGCCTACGCCTCGGGCTGGATGCGGGTGCGCGCCCGCGCCCGCCAGAAGGGGGCCGAGCTGCCGCTCGTCGTCTCCGACCACGCCGATTGGGGCGAGCTCACCCGCACCATCCGCGAGACCGGCGCCGAGGAGGTGTGGGTCACCCACGGGCAGGAGGACGCGCTCGTCCACTGGTGCGGCACGCAGGGGATCCGGGCGCGGCCGCTCCACCTTCTCGGCTACGGCGACGAGGCCGAGGAGGGCGAGGCCGCGGTGCCGGCCGAGGTCGCATGAACCGCTTCGCCGCGCTCCTGGACCGCCTCGCCTACGAGCCCCGGCGCAACGCCAAGCTCGCCCTGATGGCGGACTACTTCGCCACCACGCCGGACCCGGAGCGGGGTTTTGCGCTCGCCGCCCTGACGGGCTCCCTCTCCTTCCGCCACGCCAAGCCCGGGTTGATCCGCGGCCTGATCATGGAGCGGGCCGACCCGGTCCTGTTCGGCCTGTCCTGGGACTACGTCGGCGACCTCTCCGAGACCGTCGCCCTGATGTGGCCGGCGCGGCCTCCGTCCTCTCCCTTCGAGGAGGAGGTCGACTCGTCGCGCAGCGGCGAGCGGGAGGAGGGCGTGCCGGAGCCGGACGCGGCCCGACTCTCCCCCACCCCCGACCCCTCCTCTGGACGGGGAGGGGCGACGCCCACCCTCTCCGCGGTGGTGCACGGCCTCGCCGAGGCCTCCAAGTCCGACCTGCCGCCCCTCGTCGCCGGTTGGCTCGACGCCCTCGACGAGGTCGGCCGCTGGGCGCTCCTGAAGCTGATCACGAGCGAACTGCGCGTCGGCGTCTCGGCGCGCCTCGCCAAGACCGCCGTGGCGAGCCTTTCGGCGCGCCGCGGGCAGGAGCTCGAGCCGAACGCGGTCGAGGAGGTCTGGCACGGCCTGTCGCCGCCCTACGCGGACCTGTTCGCCTGGGTCGAGGGCCGAGGGCCGCGCCCGGAATCGCACGACCCGGCGCCGTTTCGCCCGGCCATGCTGTCCCATCCCCTCGAGGACGAGGATTTTTCGAAGCTCGACCCGGGCGACTTCACCGCCGAGTGGAAGTGGGACGGCATCCGCGTCCAGGCGGTGGCCGGGCGCGGGCGCGACGGGCGGCTCGTGCGCCGGCTCTATTCCCGCACCGGCGAGGACGTCTCCGCCGCCTTCCCGGACCTCCTCGACGCGATCGCCTTCGAGGGCGCCCTCGACGGCGAGCTCCTGATCCTGCGCGAGGGCCGGGTCCAGAGCTTCAACGTGCTCCAGCAGCGGCTCAACCGGAAGGCGGTCACCCCGAAACTGCTCGCCGAATACCCGGCCCATATCCGCGCCTACGACCTTCTGGCGGAGGGCGAGGAGGACCTGCGGCCGCTGCCCTTCGCCGAGCGGCGCGCCCGGCTCGAAGCCTTCCTGCGCCGCCTCGACAGCCCGCGCTTCGACCTGTCGCCGACGATCCCCTTCGCCACGTGGGACGACCTCGCCGCGGCCCGGGCGGACCCCGCTTCCGTCGGTGCCGGCGAGGATGCGGAGGCGATCGAGGGCTGCATGGTCAAGCGCGCCGACAGCCCCTACGTGCCCGGCCGGCCCAAGGGTCTCTGGTTCAAGTGGAAGCGCGACCCGTACCTCGTCGACGCGGTGCTGATGTACGCCGCCCGCGGCTCCGGCAAGCGCTCGTCCTTCTACTCGGACTACACCTTCGGCGTCTGGCGCGACGGGGCCGAGGGGGACGAACTGGTCCCGGTCGGAAAAGCCTATTTCGGCTTCACCGACGAGGAGCTGACCAGGCTCGACCGCTTCGTGCGCAACAACACGACGAACCGCTTCGGGCCGGTGCGCGAGGTGGTCTACGGCAAGGACAAGGGCCTCGTGCTCGAGGTCGCCTTCGAGGGCCTGCAGCGCTCGACCCGGCACCGGTCCGGGGTCGCCATGCGGTTTCCGCGCATCCACCGCATCCGCTGGGACAAGCCCGCCGGCGAGGCGGACCGGATCGAGGCGCTCGAGCGGATCCTCGCCAAGGGCGAGATGGAGGTCCATCCGCTGAAGCGGCAGACGTTCTGAGGGGCGGCGAGGCCCGCGCCGGGGGTTCACGAGCCCGCCCGGGAGGCGGCGGGCTCGTGCCTGGATTCAGGCCGCTTTCGCGGTCCGTCGCACGGTCGCGTAGCTGTTGATCAGGTTGCGGTAGTCGGGGATGTGGTTCGAGAACAGCGTGCCGAGACCCTCGACGTCGTTGCGCCAGTCCCGATGCAGCTCGCAGGCGACCCCGAACCAGGTCATGAGCTGCGCGCCGGCCTCGGCCATCCGCTGCCACGCCGCCTGCCGGGTGATCTCGTTGAAGGTGCCCGAAGCGTCGGTCACGACGAACACTTCGTAGCCCTCGGCGAGCGCCGAGAGGGCCGGGAACGCCACGCAGACCTCCGTCACGACGCCGGCGATGACGAGCTGCCGGCGACCGGTGGCCGCGATCGCGGCGACGAAGTCCTCGTTGTCCCAGGCGTTGATCTGCCCCGGGCGCGGGATGAACGGCGCGTCCGGGAACGCCTCCTTCAGTTCCGGCACGAGCGGACCGTTGGGGCCGTCCTCGAAGCTCGTGGTGAGGATCGTCGGCAGCTCGAAGTACCTGGCGAGATCGGCGAGGGCGAGGACGTTGTTCTTGAACTGGTCCGGTCCGATGTCGCGCACCAGCGACAGCAGGCCCGTCTGGTGGTCGACGAGAAGGACGGCGGCCCGGCTCTTGTCGAGCCGGCGGTAGGATTTCGAGGCGGTCATGATCGGTTCTCCTGTGAGCGCGACGGTCCGCGACGTGCGTTCGATGACCGGCCCCGATCGCGGACGCTCGGGGCCGGTCATCGTCGCTAGGCGGCCGGCGCGGCGATCGCGCCGAAACGGCCGGCCTCGAAGTCCGCCATCGCCTGGCGGATCTCCTCCGCCGTGTTCATGGCGAAGGGGCCGTGCATGACGACCGGCTCCTCGATCGGCTCGCCCCCGAGGACGAGCACGATCGCGTCGTTGTTCGCCTCGACGGTCGCCTCGCCGCCGGTGCGGTCGAGAAGGACGAACTGCCCCTCCCGCGCGACGGCGCCGTCGTTGACGAGCACGGTGCCGCGCAGGATCGCGAGGCCCGCCGTGTGGCCCTCCGGGAGGCTCAGCGTGGCGACCCCGTCCCGTCCGAGCCGCAGGTCCCAGATGTCCATCGGCGTGAAGGTCCGCGCCGGGCCGCGCCGGCCGGCATACGCGCCGGCGATGACCCGCAGCGTCCCTGCGCCGTCGGGCAGAGCGACTTCCGGGATGTCCCGCGCCCGGAGCGCCTGGTAGCCCGGCTCGACGTTCTTGTCCGTCCCCCGCAGGTTGACCCAGAGCTGGACCATCTCGAGGGTCCCGCCCTCGCGCGTGAACGCCCGGGAATGGAACTCCTGGTGCAGGATGCCGGACGCCGCCGTCATCCACTGCACGTCGCCGGGCCCGATCACGCCCCCCTGCCCGGTCGAATCCCGGTGCTCGACTTCGCCCTGGTAGACGATGGTGACGGTCTCGAAGCCGCGGTGCGGATGCTCGCCGACCCCCCGCGGCTCGTCCGCGGGCGCGAACCCGGCCGGCCCGGCGTGATCGAGCAGAAGGAAGGGGCTGACATGCCGGCCGTGGCTGGCATGCGAGAACAGGGTGCGCACCGGGAATCCGTCGCCGACCCAGTGGGGCCGGGGACTGGTGTAGACGCCGAGAACCTTGCGCATGACTGTCTCTCCTTCGCAGGGCCGTGACGGGCCCTGATCGATGCGGAGAGGATAGGGACGGGACAAACGGGTCAGAAGCCGGCAAGATTGAACCGCACTGTCCTATCCGCGAGACAATCGACCCCCATGCAGGACCTCAACGACCTCTACTTCTTCGCCCAGGTGGTCGAGCACAACGGCTTTTCGGCCGCCGCCCGGGCGCTCGGGACGCCCCGGTCGCGTCTGAGCCGGCGCATCGGCCTGCTCGAGGAGCGCCTCGGGGTGCGTCTCGTCCAGCGCTCGACCCGCCGCTTCGCCGTGACCGAGATCGGGCGGGAGTACCATCGGCACTGCGTGGCGATGATGGTCGAAGCGGAGGCGGCGCAGGAGGCGATCGATCGCGTCCGATCGAGCCCGCAGGGCATCGTGCGGGTCAGCTGTCCGTCGGCCCTCCTGTACTTCCAGGTCGGCGACATGATCGCCCGCTTCATGGCGGAATGTCCCGACGTGCAGGTGCATCTCGAGAGCACGAACCGGCGCGTGGACGTGATCCGGGAAGGGTTCGACATCGCGCTGAGGGTCCGCTTCCCGCCGATCGAGGAAAGCGACCTCGTCATGAAGGCTCTGGCGAAGAGCACCCAGCGCCTGGTCGCGAGCCCGCGGCTCCTGTCCACTCTCCCCCGGCCGCTCGGCCCTGCCGATCTCGGCACGGTGCCGAGCCTGTCCTGGGGATTTCCGCACCAGGACCACGAATGGTGCCTCGACGGGCCGGACGGCGCCACGGCCCGCATCCCCCACGATCCCCGCCTGGTGACCGAGGACATGGTGGCCTTGCGCTTCGCGGCCCTGCAGGGGGTGGGCGTGGTGCAGATGCCGACCATGATGGTCGGACGCGACCTCGCGGAGGGCGCGCTGGTCGAGGTGCTGCCGCAATGGGTGCCCCGGGCGGGCCTCGTCCACGCGGTCTTTCCATCCCGGCGCGGGCTGCTCCCGTCGGTCCGCGCCCTCCTCGATTTCCTCGCCGCCGACTACGCGAAACTCACCCGTAGCGAGAGCGCGGCGTAGAACGCCGTCGCCGGGGAGCCGTCACCCCGCCCGGTACACCGCGACCGCGGCGGCGAGATCCTCGAGGGCGGTGCCGACCGACTTGAAGAGGGTGATCTGGTCCGCCGAGTCCCGGCCGGAAAGCCGGCCGGTGCCGAGGTCGGCGAGGTCGCCCCGCACCTGCGCCCGGTCGATGGCGCCCACCTTCAGCGCCAGCGCCACGTCGCCGCCCTCGCTCAGCGCGGCGGGCGTGTCGACATGGATCGCGGCGCGGCGCAGGGCCTCGTCGTCGGCCTCGCGCATGCGGAGGTTGAAGGCGCCCACCAGATCGAGATGCGCGCCCTCCTTCAGCCAGGCTCCCTCGACGATGGGAGCGGTGGAGAGCGTGGCGCAGGAAACGAGGTCGG
>DATLFZ010000268.1:0-4539 GCA_035540795.1 Beijerinckiaceae bacterium
GTTGGGGGTTCAGGCCGCGCCGGAGGCTCATCCCGAGCGTCCCCAGGCGGCTTGAAATGCGCTGCGAGAGCGTCCGCGGCGCCGCGGCTCATCCCGTGAGCCTGCAACACCTGGCGGAGGTCCCGCTTAGTCTCGATCTTCACCGCCGGCGCGGGCGGCTCGGGGTCGCCGGAACCGGCGTCCTCGCCCATCTCGGCCAGAGCCGCGCGCACGTCCTCCGGGAGATGCTTGAACACCGCCGCATAGAACTCGCCCGGCAGATTGGCCTTGGGCTTCTGCTTGTTCTCGACCACGGCATCGGCGAAGCCGGACGAAACCGCTTCCTCGCCGCGCAGCCAGGTCTCGTTGGCGACCATCTCCTCGATTTCGGCGCGCGGCCGACCCGTGCGCGCCTCGTAGATGTCGATGATCGCCTCTTGGAAGAGGTCGAGAATATCGGCTTCGGCCCGCATGTCCTTCGCGCCCCCGATCACAAATGACCAGGGGGGGTGAACCATAATCGCCGCCGATGCGCCGATGTTAATCTCGTCACCCGCCATCGCGATCACAGAAGCGATGCTTGCCGCAAGAGATACGATGTTGACGATGATCTTCGCCTTATGCCCGGCCAGGGCGGCGTAGATCGCCACGCCATCGGCGATGCTGCCGCCGGGCGAGTTGATATTCACGCGGATCGTCTTGGCATCGACCTTCGACAGTTCGCGGACGAAATCGGCCGAGGTGATCCCCCAGAAGCCGATCTCGCCGTCGATGCTGACCGTCGCCTCGGCGCTCCCGGCGCTCCAGTTGACCCGGAACCAGGACTTGCCCGCCCCATTCTGGGCGGAAGCCTTCGCCATGAGGTCGAAAGCCGAGGTCTGGGCAAGCGGCCGCGCCGCCCGCGCCAGAAGCGCGGCGTCCAAAGTCTTCTTCATGGCGGAGTTCCTCGTGGGCGCAGGCCAGCCGCGTGCGGGCGCGTCTGCGCCGTCGCTATTCCGGCCGGGGATATGGCGTCAGATGAGCAGGGTGCGCTTGGCGCCCTTTGAGCGGTTCAACTTCGCAGGCAGCGGGCGCAGATTAGTCAGCGCCCATGCCGCCTTGAACTCGGGATCGTGCGGCGACGTGATCTTGAACGAGGCAAGCGGGACGATGTGGTCGATTTCCCAGTACGTGCCGTGATTGTCCCACGTCATTTTCTTGGTGAACTGCCGTTCAAGATGGGCGCGGAGGTCGTCGGCGGTGTAACCGAGCAGTTTGCTGAAGCTCTCCCGCTGTTTACTCGTCCCCGCCTTTTTCAGAGTCGCTGCGATTTGGTTCGAAATTAGATACCGCAGGGGGTCTTTTTCGTACTGTTTCCGGAGGGTGGCCTTGACCTTGTCCGGGTTCTTCGCCCGCCACTCGCGGTTCGACTGACGCTTGCCCCATGCGTATGTCCGATGCCATTCCTTGTTGGCGGCCAGTTGTCTCGCTCGCCACTCCGGATCGTTCGCCCACCGCCGCCTGCCCCGCGCGTTCCGCGATTCGACATTCTTGGCGTGCCAAGCCCGCTCCTGAGCGAGATACGCGTCACGGTTCTTGGCGCGGAGCGCGGCCCGGTAAGGTGCCCTACACGACTTGCATTGAGCGTGCCATCCGTCAGGCGAGTTCCGAGTCCGATGGAAGTGCCCGCTCGTCATCGGGAGTGAGCGCTTGCACGTCCGGCAGACCTTCTCGCCGACTTCGCTTTCTATCTCAACGGCCTCCATGCAGCCTTAAATCGACCTTTTGCGCCGCACCTTCAAGGCTTGGTGGTTGCCGCCTTATGAAGCGCGTCTACGAGGCTCTTCGGGGCGATTCCGATGTTCGGTAGCGCCGGCATGGCTTGGCGGGCCTGTTCCTCGGGCGGCGCGTTCGGATCGGGCGGCTCCTGCCCCACCACGCCCATGTTCAGGGGCACGAGCGGCTCGTCGAGGCCGTCGAGCGCGTTCAGATCCTCGAGACCGCGGCACTCGTTCCGGGTCATGATCCCGGTGAGCACCATGACCTGGTAGAAGGCGGCCCGGGCGCGCCAATCGCCCCGCAGCAGGCCCTCGACCGACATCTTGAACTCGTAGCCGGCGTCGAGGTCGGCATCCGAGAGGAGTTGCGTGTTGCAGGCCTCCTCCCACCGGGTCACCCAGGGGTTCAGGGAGAGCCGGACGTGGGCGGTGAAGAAGGCCTCGGCGCTGGCGAAGGTCGCGGTCTTGTCGGCGTAGCCGATGATCATCGGGAAGACCCCGATGGCCCGGCAGATCTCCTGAATCTGGTGCTCGCGGGTCTCGATGTGCTGGGCGTCGACGCCCGACATGCCCATTTTCTCGTACCGCATCCCCTTGTCGAGGATGCGGGTGCCGTACGAGCCTTCGATTCCGGTGGTTTTCGCGTCCCACAGGGCCCGAATCCGGGCGATGGTCTTGTCGTTGAGCGCCTGTTCCGTGGTTAGGATGCCGCCGACCCGGCTGCCGTTGCGGTGCAGCAGGGCGTGGTTCTGTTCGCTCGCGATGGAGAGCCCGATGGCCTCCCGCGCCAGCTTCACGGCCTCGAGCCCCTTGTAGGTGTCCCACGAGGGGCCGCGGAGGTGGAAAATTTGGTCCTGGCCGAACCGCCCGAGCACCCCCTTGCCGTCCGTGACCTCGTAGGCGAGGGAGTGGTCGTCCTGCTTGTGCACCGTGACGTTGCCGCGCGGGATTGGCAGGAGTTCCTTCAGCTTCCGGTTCTTGCCGGCGCCGACGAAGACCTTGAACGCGAAGGCGTCGCCGGCCAGGACGGCGTGGTACATCAGGCTCTCGCGGAACCCGAAGCTCGTCATCCAACCGTTCGGCTTGTGGTGCACGACCCGGTGCGCCGGGTGCTCGCGCGCCACCCTGGTCTGGTCCCGGTCGTCCTTCTGGATCACCTTGAACGGCAGGCCAGCGATGCCTTCGGCCAGGGCTCGGGTCGCGGCGAAGACCGCGGTCACCCCGAGCGCGCTGTCGATCGTGACCGACACCCCCGACTTGGCCCGCGAGCCGTACGCCACGTTCAGTAGCGCCGTGATGTCGACCTCGTTGAGCCGCTCCCGGACGCCGCCGGCGGCCGCGGCGAGGGCGCCGAACAGACCTCTGCTCATTCGGCGTCATCCTGGCGCGCCGCGACGATGCCGAGCGCGAACGCGAAGACCATGGCGAGGACGCCGCCGGTGATGTAGCCGGCCGCGGGGTGCAGCAGGTGCGCCCCGTACGAAACCGATCCCGCCCCGGCCAGGCCGACCGCGTCCCGGAACCAGCCCGGCAGCCGGCGCCGCAGGCCGCCGACCAGATTCCGGAGAAGATTCCGCATCGGCGAGCCCGCAGTGTTGGGGTCAGTCCATGACCACGAGTTCGTCGGCCTCCTCGAGGTACGACGTCCCGCCGGCCGCTTCCGGGTTCAGGCTCATCAGCGCGGCGGCGTTGAACAGCGCCATCAGCGGGTCGATCTTGGCAACGCCGGCGGCCTGCTTCGTGATCAGGACAGCGTTGCCCTTGATCTCCACCTTGGCGTTCCCGACCGCGAAGGCCATGAGCCCCGTCCCGCCGTGCCGGAGCGTCTTCGCCGCGAGGCGCCGCTCGACCGTCAGGACCGCGCTCTGGAGGTCGTAGCCCTGCCGGATCGCCCGGACCTGGGGCCGCTCGGTGCGGGCGTCGAAGCCGCGCAACTCGAGCTCGTCCACGATCTCCGGCGCCCCGATCCGGTCCACGCCGATCGCATCGCCGTCCGCCAAGAGGCCAGCATCCCTGACCTGTTCGATCCGGTCGACCGCGCCCTTCACGTCAGCGTCGGAGTCGTCGTCGACCAGGGTCAGCGTGCGCTCGCGCTCGAAATCGAGCAGTTGGGACGCGATCTCCTTGCGCCGCTCCAGGACGCAGCGGTGCGCCCATGCGTGCGACCAGAGCAGCCACCGGCGCGTCCCGGTCTCCCGGCCCAACACGGCGAGGCCGAGAAGGTCGTCCAGGCCGCCACCGTCGATCCCGACCGTCGCCACCTCGCAACGCCGCAGCACCTCCTCGAGGGTCAGGGCCGGATCGGCGCAACCCTGCCAGAAATCGGTCCCGGCCCAGCGGTCCGACCGCTGATTCATGCCGATCTCGATGTTGAAGTGCTTGGCGACGAAGAGGTTGCGAGCGGCCTTGCCGTTGTTCTCCGCCTCGGCCAGCTTGGAGCGAAGATAGGTCGGGTTAACAGACCGCCCGAGATTCGGGTTCGGGATGCGCCAGAGACGTTCGTCGAAGCGCCAAGCGTCATCCTTCAGGATCGACTCCGGGAACTCGTAGATCACCGCCAAAAAGCGCGGATCCCGAATCGTTCCGTCGCGCACGTCCCGCGCGTACCGCAGCTTCGCCTTGTAAACGCCGGCAGGCGGTTCGTCCGACTGCGTCGACAGGTAGACGATGAACCCCTCGGGCCTCGCCGCGAGCGACCCCTCGACCTCCGACAGTACGTTTTCCGACGACAACTTCTTCCCGAACAGCCAAAGTTCATCGACGAGGATGGCGCTCGCCTTCTGGCCGCTGACGGTGTCCGCAT
>DATLFZ010000269.1:0-4716 GCA_035540795.1 Beijerinckiaceae bacterium
GTCGCCTTCGGGCAGGTAGGGGTGGTCGTGGCGCAGCCGCCGGAAGGCGAGCGCCGCGATGACCAGCGCGGCGAGGATCGGCCACAGCCCGCCCCAGATCGCGTCGAGGCCGAGCGCGTAGGCGGCCGGGCGCTCGGCGAGGCCGGGGAACAAGAGCCACGGCACCGCCAGGGCCGCGACGACGACGGCGAGCCAGGGCGCCAGGAGCCCGGGCGGCGGCCGCGCGGCGAGATCGTCGGCGGCGGTCGCCCGCACGGCGGCGAGGAAGCGCAGCATCAGGAGCGTGGTGCCGATCGCCGAGAGGGTCACGAGCAGCGCCGCGGTGCCCTCCCCGACCGGACCCTTGATGGCGAGCTTGGCGAGGGCGCCGCCGGTCAGCGGCAGGCCGGCGATGGCGATGGCCATGAGGCCCGTGGCCGCCATCGCCCAGGGCAGCGCCCGGGCGCCGCTCTTGCCGATCACGGCGACGGACAGGAAGAGCGCGCCCTTCGCGAGCCCGTGATGGGCGGCGTAGAGGGTCGCGACCGCGAGCGTCAGGCCGACTTGCGGAGAGCCGAGCCCGGCGCCGAGGACGGCGATCACGAGGCCCATCTGGCTGAGGGTCGAGTAGGCGAGGATGGTCTTGGGGTTCGGCTGCCCGAGGCCGACGACGACGCCGTAATAGGCGGTGGCGAGACCCCCCACGACGAGAATGTCGGCCCAGACCGGCAGCGCCGCCTCGAGGGGCAGGAAGCGCATCAGCCCGAAGACGCCGGCCTTGACGATGGCGCCGCTGAGCACGGCGGAAGCGGGCGTCGGCGCCGCCGGATGGGCGAGCGGCAGCCACACGTGCAGCGGCACGAGCCCGGCCTTCAGGCCGAAGCCGGCGAGGAGCAGCGCCAAGGCGAGGTCGCGCTGCGGCGCGTCGGGGAGCGCTCCCCGGATTTCCGCGATGCCGATCCCGTCCGCCGCGGCGGCACCCAGCATGAAGCCGAGCAGCAGACAGGTCTCGCCGAACACGGCGAGCACGATGTAGACCCGCCCGGCCCGCAGGGCCTTGAAGGTGCCCTCGTGCACGACGAGGCCGTAGGCGGAAAGCGAGACGAAGGCGAAGGCGACGTAGAAGGTGATCGCGTCGAGCGCGACGAACACCCCGAGGCTGCCGGCGAGCGTCGCGCACCAGAAGCCCCAGAAGGCGGGCGTCGCCGCACCCATATAGGCCCGCGCGAACAGCCCGGCGGCGAGCCACAGGAAGGCGGCGAAGCCGAGAAAGACGCCGCCGATGCCGTCGAGGGCGAGGCCGACGCCGAGCAGCGCGCCCGGCAGCTCCGCCGTGACGCCGCGCTCCGCGAACAGCGCCGCGAGAAGCCCCGGGACCGGCGCGGCGAGCGCCAGGCGGCCGACATGGGCCCGCAGCCCGGGCACAAGGGCGCACAGCGCGATCGCGATCGGCAGGAGGGGCGTGAGGACGAGGAGCGCCGCCGTCATGGGCTGTAGGTCCGCGCCACGATCAGCGTCGCCCAGCCGAGGGGGCTGAGCGCCGCGCCGGCCAAAACCCCCGCACCGAGGGCGACCGCCGCGGTCGCCACCGGCGGGCCGATCAGGCCCAGCGAACCCTCCGGTCCGGGGTCCGCGGCGCTCGACCCCTCCCTGAACCAGGCCCGGTAGAGGAGCGGCAGGAAATAGGCCGCGTTGAGCAGGCTCGATCCGGCGAGCACGAAGATCACCCAGACCTGACCGCCCTGGAGCCCGCCGACCCCCAGGTACCACTTGCTCACGAAGCCGGCGACCGGCGGCACGCCGATCATCCCGAGGGCGGCGATGCTGAAGGCGAGCATGGTCCAGGGCATCCGGCGCCCGACCCCGTCCATCTCCTCGACCCGGTACACGTGCAGGCGCTCGGCCAGCGCCCCGGCGCAGAAGAACAGGGTGATCTTCATCAGGCCCTGGTGGACGAGGTGGACGAGGCCGCCGATGGTGGCGAAGGGCCCCACGAGGGCCGCGCCCAGCACGATGTAGGAGACCTGGCTCACGGTGGAGAAGGCGAGCCGGCGCTTGATGTCGGCCTGCGACAGCGCCCGGAAGGAGCCGTAGAGGATGGTGAAGGAAGCGACGAGCGCCAGCGGCAGGCCGAGGCCGAGCCCCTGGAAATAGGCGATGCCGTAGACGTCGTAGATGACGCGCACGATGCCGAAGGCGCCGGCCTTGACCACCGCCACCGCGTGCAGGAGCGCGCTCACCGACGCGGGCGCCACCATGGCGGCGGGCAGCCAGCCGTGCAGGGGCACGATCGCCGCCTTCACCCCGAGCCCGCCGACCATCAGGACGAAGGTCGCCCGCATCGTGTCCGGATCGAGACCCGTTAGCGCCCCGTGCTTGGTGAACTCGATCGGCCCGGTCAGGCTCTCGACCCAGACGATGCCGAGGAGGAGCGCCGCGCTGCCGCCCATCGTGTAGGCGAGGTAGCGCCGGCCGGCGGCGATCGAATCCGGGTCGCCCTTGTGCACCACGAGCGGCCAGGTCGAGAGGGTCAGGAGCTCGTAGAAGACGAAGAAGGTGATGAGCGAGCCCGACAGCGCGATGCCGGTCGTCGCCGCCACGCACAGGCTGAAGAAGCCGAAGAAGCGGGACAGGTTCGCCTTCGTGCGGAAATAGGCGATGGCGTAGATCGTGGTGAGGAGCCACAGGAACGCGGAGAGGGTCAGGAACAGGAGCGCCAGCGCGTCGGCGCGCAGGATCATGTCGAGCCCGGGCACGAGCGCGAGGCGGGTCTCGTAGACGGCGCCCCGGCCGACGCCCTCGAGCATGAGCGCGACGAGGGCGAGCTTGAGGCCGGCGCCGGCGAGGTTGATGGCGGTCCGCAGCCGCTCCTGGTCCTCGCGCAGGAAGAAGATCAGGCAGGCCGGCACGAGCGAGGTCGAGAGGACGAGGACGGGAAGGAGCGCGGTCATAGCCCCTCCACGGCGGCCCCCGGGCGGCCGATCTGGATCAGCCGGAACGGGGCGTAGGAGAACACGCCGAGCGCCACCGAAACGGCGGCGAGGAGGAGGCAGATCGTCTGCCGGCCGCGCCCGACCTCGTGGCGGATCGTCACCTCCGGCACCTCGGCGAGGAGGCGGTTGAGCGGCCGGAACAGGTAGCCCGCCGCCAACAGGCCGCCGGCGAGCATCACCAGCGCCCACCACCATTCCCCGCTCGCGAGCGCGCTCGTCAGCAGGAGGTACTTTGCGATGAAGCCGCCGCTCGGCGGCAGGCCCATGAGCGAGAGCGCCGACAGGCCGAAGGCGAAGGCGGTCATCGGCAGGGCGCGGGCGAGCCCGGCCATGGCTTCGAGCCGGTCGTCGCCGACCGCCTGGATCAGGACGCCGGCGGCGAGGAACATCGCCGCCTTGGCGGCGGCGTGGGAGAGCGCATGGAAGATGCCGCCGCTCCAGGCCCCCGCCGTCCAGGGCTGCTGCGCGTCGTAGCCCCCGGCGAGGGGGAACATCAGGAAGAGGTAGCCGAGCTGCGCCACCGTCGAATAGGCGACGATCAGCTTGAGGCGCTCCTGGCGCAGCGCGAGCAGGGAGCCGAACAGGATCGCGCCGGCGCCGAAGGCGGCGAGGAGCTGCGCCATCGCGGGCGTGGCGGCCAGCGGCAGCACGTCGAACCACAGCCGCACGAGAATGTAGAACGAGGCCTTGACGACGAGCGCGGACAGCACGGCGCTGGCGGGCGCCGGCGCGCCGGCATGGGCCGGCGGCAGCCAGGCGTGGAGCGGAAACAGCGCCGTCTTGGCCATGAGCCCCGCGGTCATCAGGCCGCCGGCGACGAGAACGGTCGGACCGCGGCCCGCCGCCTCCCGCAGGAGGCCCATGTCGAGGGTGCCGTAGGCCGCGTAGAGCAGGACCGCCCCGAGGAGATAGCCGAGGGACCCGAGGAGTGCGAACAGGAGGTAGCGCAAGGCCGCCGCAAGGGTTTCGGCCTTGCCTTCCAGCGCCACGAGGGCGACGGCGGCGAGGGTGAGCAGCTCGAGGGCGACGTAGAGGTTGAACAGGTCGCGGCCGAGGAACACGGCGACGAGCGCCGCCCACAGGATCAGCAGGAGCGGCCAGAAGGCGAAGCCGGCCCGGGTCTCGCGGGCGCCGGCCAGGGTCGGAAGCGCGAACAGCGCCACCGCGGAGGCCACGAGCGCCGTGGTCAGGACGAAGGCGGCGGACAGCCCGTCGACCTGGAGAGCGATGCCGAGCGGCACCACCCAGCCGCCCACCGGGTAGACCGCGGCGCCGTCCCTCCAGACTTCGGCGACGAGCATCGCCGCCGCCCACACGGAGCCGGGGATCACGATCGCGAGGACGAGCGGAGCCCTGCGGCCGAGCAGGAACGCCGCGAGCGCCCCGGCGAGCGGCAGGACGAGCGACAGGGCCGCGAACGGCGTCGCCCGGACGAGGTCGTCCATGTCAGCCCCCGTCCGCTTCCTCGGGCAGCCGGGCGCTTCCGGTCTCCTCGAACAGCCGCGCGATCAGGGCGAGCGCGAGAGCGGTCGCGGCGACCGCGACGACGATCCCCGTGATGATGAGCGCCTGCGGCACCGGGTCGGCGCCCGCCTGCGGCGTCCGAAAGCCCGCCGCCCCGAACAGGAGGAAGATGCCGCTGCCGACCACGTTGAAGGCGAGCACCCGTCGCAGGAGGTGCACGCGGCCGACGAGGCCGTAGAGGCCGATCCCGACGAGGGCGGCGCCGGTCAGCCCATAGAGC
>DATLFZ010000270.1:0-4258 GCA_035540795.1 Beijerinckiaceae bacterium
GTTGGGGGGCGGTCGGCCAGCCCCGGCGGTTGGTGAGCTGGCGACAAGGCGGAACCTCGCAGGGCTTTCGAAGCGCGGGCGGCCCGCCCGCTTGACTCGGAACAAAAAGGGAACAAGACTGGTCGGGCTTTTCCGGAGGAGGTTGCCATGCGGCTGGTCGAGGATGCGATGGAGCTGACCGCGCTCGTGATGTTCGTCGCCGGCGTCGCGGCATTGGCGCTGGCCGCCGGCGCGGCGTGATCCACAGGCGGTTCGCCGGCCGCGCTCGACTCGGGAGCCGGGGCGGCGAATAACGCGCCGGGAGGTCGCCATGGGACGGGTCTTGCGCGAGGTCGGGTTCGTCCACCTCCACGTGCATTCGTCCTATTCCCTGCTCGAAGGGGCGCTGCGCATCGCGGATCTCGCGAAGCTCGCGGCGGAGGACCGGCAGCCCGCGTTGGCGCTCACCGACAGCAACAACCTGTTCGGCGCCCTCGAATTCTCCGACAAGCTCGCCCAGAAGGGCATCCAGCCCATCGCCGGCCTGCAGCTGTCGGTCGCCTTCGCGGAAGCCGAGCGCGCGGCGGAGACCGCGAACCTCGTCCTCCTCGCGCAGGACGAGGAGGGCTACCGCAACCTGATGCGGCTCGCGAGCCTCGCCCATTTCGACGGGCCCCTCGGGGAGGCGCCCCGGGTCCCGGCGGCGGTGCTGGCGGAGCGCGCCGCCGGCCTCGTCGCCCTCACCGGGGGACCGTCCGGCCCCCTCGACCGGGCGCTCGCGGCGGGCCGGCCCGAGGCGGCCGAGGCTCGCCTCGCGATCCTGGAGGACGCGTATCGGGACCGGCTCTACGTCGAGATCCAGCGCCACGGCCTCGACCGCGAGCGCCTGGTGGAGCCGGCGCTGATCGGCCTCGCCGACCGGCGCGGCCTGCCGCTCGTCGCCACCAACGAGCCCTTCTTCGCCCGCGAGGAGGATTACGAGGCGCACGACGCGCTCCTCGCCATCGCCGAGGGGCGCCTCGTCTCGGACGAGAACCGGCGCCGGGTCTCCCCCGCGCACCGGTTCCGCAGCCGGGCCGAGATGGGGGCGCTGTTCGCCGACCTGCCGGAGGCGATCGAGGCGACGATCGAGATCGCGATGCGCTGCGCCTTCCGGGTGGCGACCCGCAAGCCGATCCTGCCGCGCTTCGGCCGCGACGATGCCCTCGACGAGAACGAGGAACTGCGCCTCCAGGCCGAGGCCGGACTTTCCGCCCGCCTCGCCGCGCACGGCACCGCGCCCGGGCTGTCCGCGCAGGACTACCGCGACCGCCTCGCCTTCGAGGTCGGCGTCATCCAGCGCATGAAGTATCCGGGCTACTTCCTGATCGTCGCCGACTTCATCAAGTGGGCGAAGGACCGGGGCATCCCGGTCGGGCCGGGCCGCGGCTCCGGCGCCGGATCGCTCGTCGCCTGGGCCCTCACCATCACCGACCTCGATCCGCTGCGGTTCGGCCTCCTGTTCGAGCGCTTCCTCAACCCCGAACGCGTGTCCATGCCGGACTTCGACATCGACTTCTGCGTCGACGGGCGCGAGCACGTGATCCGCTACGTCCAGGAGCGCTACGGCGAGCGCAACGTCGCCCAGATCATCACCTTCGGCACGCTGCTCGCCCGCGGCGTCATGCGCGACGTGGGTCGGGTGCTGGAGATGCCGTACGGGCAGGTCGACAAGTTGACCAAGCTCGTGCCGCAGAACCCGGCCAACCCCGTGACCCTGAAACAGGCGATCGAGGGCGAGCCGCGCCTGCAGGGCGCCATCGCCGAGGAGCCGGTGGTCGCCCGCATGATGGCGATCGCGCAGAAGCTCGAAGGCCTGCACCGGCACGCCTCGACCCACGCCGCCGGCGTCGTCATCGGCGACCGCCCCCTCGAGGAGCTCGTCGCCCTCTACCGCGACCCGAAGACCGGGATGCGGGTGACCCAGTTCAACATGAAGTGGGTCGAGCAGGCGGGCCTCGTGAAGTTCGACTTCCTCGGCCTCAAGACGCTCACGGTGCTGCGCACCGCGGTCGAGCTCGTGCGCCGCCGCGGCGTCGACATCGACCTCTCCGCCCTTCCCCTCGACGACCCCCGCACCTACGAGACCCTGCGCCGGGGCGAGACCGTCGGGGTGTTCCAGGTGGAAAGCGCCGGCATGCGCAAGGCCCTCGTCGAGATGGAGGCCGACCGCTTCGAGGACCTGATCGCGCTGGTCGCCCTCTACCGGCCGGGACCCATGGCCAACATCCCGGTCTATTGCGCGCGCAAGCTCGGCAAGGACGCTGACAAGGGCTCCTGGTACCTGCACCCGAAGCTCGAGCCGATCCTGGAGGAGACCTTCGGCATCATCGTCTACCAGGAGCAGGTGATGCAGGCGGCGCAGGCGCTCGCCGGCTATTCGCTCGGCGACGCCGACCTCCTGCGCCGGGCGATGGGCAAGAAGATCAAGGCCGAGATGGACGCCCAGCGCGGCCGCTTCGTCTCCGGCGCGGTCGAGCGGGGGCTGCCGAAGGCGCTCGCCGACGAGATCTTCGATCTCCTCGCCAAGTTCGCCGATTACGGCTTCAACAAGAGCCACGCCGCCGCCTACGCCCTCGTCGCCTACCAGACCGCGTACCTGAAGGCGAACCACCCGGTCGAGTTCCTGGCCGCGTCGATGACCCTCGACATCGACAACACCGACAAGCTCGCCGAATTCCGCCGCGAGGCGCAGCGCCTCGGCATCCGCGTCGAGCCGCCCTCGATCAACCGCTCGCACGCGACCTTCGAGGTCGCCTACGACCCGGACGGGACCGGCGCCATCCGCTACGCGCTCGCCGCCGTGAAGGGGGTCGGCCGCCAAGCGGTCGAGACCCTCGTCGAGGCCCGCGGCGAGGCGCCGTTCCGGGACCTCGCCGATCTCGCCCGGCGGATGAACCCGCGCGCCGTCAACAAGCGCACGCTCGAGAACCTGATCGCGGCGGGCGCCCTCGACGAGCTCGAGCCCGACCGGGCCCGCGCCGCCGCGGCCCTCGACGCCATGATGGCCCTCGCGCAGCGCTCGGCCGAGGCGGCGAGCGGCGGCATGGGCGACATGTTCGGCGGCGTCGCCGCGGCCGAAGTCACCCTGCGGCTCGGTCCCTACGAGCCCTGGCCGGCGGCCCTGCGCCTGCAGAAGGAATACGCGGCGGTCGGCTTCTTCCTGTCCGGCCACCCCCTCGACGAATACGGCGCCGTGCTCGAACGCCTGCGGGTCCAGCGCTGGGAGGACTTTTGCCGCGCGGTGAAGGCCGGCGCCTCGGTCGGGCGCGTCGCCGCGACCGTGCTCGACCGCACCGAGCGACGCACCAAGAGCGGCAGCAAGATGGGCATCGTCATGCTGTCCGATCAGAGCGGGCATTTCGAGGCCATCGTCTTCGCCGAGGGCCTGATGAAGCACCGCGACCTGCTCGAGCCGGGCAAGGCGCTGGTCCTCGTGCTCCAGGCCGGTCTCGAGGGCGAGGACGTGCGCGCCCGCATCCAGAGCGCCGAATCCCTCGACGAGGCGGTCGCGCGCCACCAGAAGGGCATGCGCATCTTCCTGCGCGACGAGGCCCCCGTCGCCGCCGTGAAGGAGCGCCTGCGCGAGCGCGGCGAAGGCGAGGTCTCGCTGGTGCTCGTCCTCGACGCCGAGCGCGAGGTCGAGGTCCGGCTGCCCGGCCGCTACCAGGTCTCCCCCCAGGTCGCCGGCGCGCTCCGCGCCGCTCCCGGTATCGTCGACGTGCAGATGAGCTGACGGAAATCGCCTCGTGTGACCACTGAGGGCGTCGTGACGCGCGCACCCGTCCACCCCGGGGAGCACCTCGCCGAGGAGCTCGAGGCGCTCGGTCTGTCCGCCGCCGCCAGGGTGCGGCAGATCGGCGTGCCGACGAACCGCATCACCGGCATCATCCGGGGCGAGCGCGCCGTCTCGGCCGACACGGCCCTTCGCCTCGGCCATCGGTTCGGCACCAGCCCCGAATTCTGGCTCAACCTCCAGAAGCTCTACGAGCTCCGCCTCGCCGAGCGCGAAGTGGGCGAGGAGGTCCGTCGTCTGCCGCGGCGCGGCGAGAGCAGCCCGACGCCCGGATAGGTGCCATCCCCGGCGCCCGCGCCGCGCCGCCGGCGTTTGCATTCGGCGGCGACTGCGCCTATATGCGCGCCCATCCCACACGCGGAGCCGGCCTCATGCTTCAATGAGGCCATTCCCGGTGCCGGCTCTGCCGGTGCATCGCTCCGCGGCGGCACAACCGGAGAGAAC
>DATLFZ010000271.1:0-5364 GCA_035540795.1 Beijerinckiaceae bacterium
CCGCTCCGGCTCGTCCGGATCGAGGGGAGCCGGCAGGCCGGTCTTGACGTTGCAGAAGGCGCAGGCGCGGGTGCACGTGTCGCCCATGATCATGAACGTGGCGTGCTTCTTCTCCCAGCACTCGCCGATGTTGGGGCAGCCGGCCTCCTCGCAGACGGTGACGAGGCCGTTCTGGCGCACGATGCGGTTGGTCTCGGCCCATTTGGGCGAGCCCGGCGCCTTGACCCGGATCCAGTCCGGCTTGCGCAGGATCGGCTGGTCCGGCCGGTGCGCCTTCTCGGGGTGGCGGGGACGGGCGTCCTTCCCGAGAAGATCGAGGACGAGGGCCATGAAATCGTTCACCCCTGCGGCGGCCTTCACGGCCGCGACAGGGGTGACTTAAGCGGTCGGGGCCGGGCGCGCAATTCGCGCGCCCCGCCGCTCAGGCGTGACGGCGGCCGCTGATCAGGCCCCACAGGAACAGGAACACCACGGCGCCGAGGGTGGCGACGAGGATCGAGGCCAGGTTGAAACCCTCCGTGTAGCGGAAGCCGAGCAGCGTGCTCAGGAGGAAGCCGCCGACGAAGGCGCCGATGATGCCGACGATCAGGTTCGTGAGCAGGCTGTGGTCGCGCCCCATGATCTTCTCGGCGAGCCAGCCGGCGATGATGCCGACGACG
Organism: Beijerinckiaceae bacterium; assembly: GCA_035540795.1. GTDB lineage: Bacteria > Pseudomonadota > Alphaproteobacteria > Rhizobiales > Beijerinckiaceae > JAJKJG01. Next base: position 660 of record DATLFZ010000271.1, read on the forward strand.
ATCCAGGCCAGAATGCTCATGCGAAACTCCTTGCGAGAGGGTCTATCGTGGCAATAACGGCGCAGAGGCAGCCCCGGTTCGAATCTGCGGCGAAATCGTGAGAGTTGCTGCGACGCGAAAGAGGCTCCCGGCGCTCCTCGTGCTCGCCGTCGCCGCCTGCGGGCGTCTCGACGCCGAGGAGGCCCGGATCTGCCGGATCGCCCTGCCGGCGCTGAACCCGCCTGGGGGCGCCATCACCGTCCTCTCGCAAGAGGCCGGGGCCGAGCGGGGCACGGTCCGGATCGCGTACCGGGTTGAGCGGGAGGGCGCGACGACCGAGCGATCGGCGGTATGCCGGTTCGGCCCCCGGATCTCGCGCAACCGGCCGCAGCTCGTCGGGATCGCGACCGAATCGGGCCCGCTCAGCGGCGCCTCGGTCCATCTCCTGCAGCGCTACTACGTGTTCACGCCCGAGGGCGCCGCCGGCGATCCCGGCCCGCCGCAGGCCGGGGACGGGAAGCCGCGCTTTCGGCTATGGTGAGGCCATGAGCTACGCCATCGGCATAGGGGACGTGCGCCGCGCCGCCCGCACGATCGAGGGGCACATCCTGCGCACGCCGCTCGTCCCCTCCCCGCGCCTGTCCGCGCTCACGGGGGCGACGGTGCTCGTGAAGCACGAGAACATGCAGCCGACCGGCGCCTTCAAGGAACGGGGCGCCGCCAACAAGCTCGCGAGCCTCACCGCCGAGGAGCGCCGGCGCGGGGTGGTGGCCATGTCGGCCGGCAACCACGCCCAGGCGGTCGCCTACCACGCCAAGCGGCTCGGCATCCCGGCGACCATCGTCATGCCGGAGGGCACGCCGCTGGTGAAGGTGGAGAACACGGAGGCGCACGGGGCCCGCGTCCTTCTCCACGGCGAGGGGCTGTCGGAGGCGGCCGAGCGCGCCCGCGCCCTGACGGAGACGGACGGCCTCGTCCTGGTCCATCCCTACGACGACGCCGCCGTCATGGCGGGCCAGGGCACGGTGGCGCTGGAGATGCTGGCGGAGGCGCCGGACCTCGACTGCATCGTCGTGCCGATCGGCGGCGGCGGGCTCGTCTCCGGTATCGCGGTCGCCGCCAAGGCAGAGAAGCCGGAGATCGAGATCGTCGGCGTCGAGGCGGCGCTCTATCCGTCCTTCTACGACGCGGTCACCGGCGCCGACCTCCCGATCGGCGGCCCGACGCTGGCGGAGGGCATCGCGGTCAAGACCCCCGGCGCGCTCGCCCTGCCGATCGTGCGCGACCTCGTCGCCGAGATCGTCCTCGTCGAGGAGGTGTTCATCGAGCGCGCCGTCGCCGCCTATGCCCGTCTGCAGCGCACCATGGCCGAAGGCGCCGGCGCCGCCGGCCTCGCCGCCATGCTCGCCCGCCCGGAGCGATTCGCCGGGCGCACCGTCGGGCTCGTCCTGTGCGGCGGCAACATCGACGCCCGCCTCCTCGCCTCGGTCATGGTCCGCGAGCTCGAGCGCGACGACCGCATCGCCTCGTTCCGCATCACCTCGAGCGACCGGCCCGGCGTCCTCGGCAAGGTCGCGAGCCGCCTCGGCGAACTCGGCGCCAACATCCTCGAAGTGTCGCACGGGCGCCTGTTCCTCGACGTTCCGGCGAAGGGCGTCACCATCGACGTGACGGTCGAGATCCGCGGCGCCGCCCACGCCGCCGAGATCCTGGCCGCGCTGACCCGGGAGGGGCTCGCGCCGATGCGGATCAACCCGCGCGGACTGTCCGAGAGCGCCTACTGAGCTTGAAAGCGCGGCCGTCCGCCCCGACCTCTTTCCCGCTGACGAGGATCATCCATGCCGAACGGCTCGCCGCGCCTCGACCACGCCCGAGGCCCCGTCCACGATCCCGGCTGGGTCGCCCCGGCGGACGCCACGCAGGGCGTGCTCTCGCGCCGGCTGTTCGCCTACCTGATCGACCTCGTCATCATCTTCGTCCTGATGATGATCCTCGCCGTGGCGATCGGCATCCTGGGGGTCGTCACCCTCGGGCTCGGCTGGTGGCTCTACGTCATCCTCGTTCCGGGCACCGCGATTCTCTACAGCGGCGTGACCATCGGCGGGGCGAAGCAGAGCACCATCGGAATGCGCATGATGGGGCTGCGTGTGGTGAACGTGCTCTCGCCGCGACCGGTCGATTTCGTCACCGCGGCGGTCCACGCGCTCCTGTTCTACCTCGCGGCGGGCGTGTTCCTCGCCTGGATCCTCGACGTCGTGATCGGCATCGCGCGGGCCGACCGGCGTCTCGGGCGCGACCTGATCCTGGGGATCATGGTGGTTCGGACGTGAGTGCGGCGCCGCGGGCCCTTCCCCTGAAGGCCGACCGGCCCGATGTTATCCTGAGAAGGTCGGTTGCCCCGGACGGGACAGAGGCGTGACGAGCCAGCCGCGCGACGCACCCCAGTTCTACCTCACGGCCCCCTCCCCTTGCCCGTATCTCACGGGAAAGGAGGAGCGGAAGGTCTTCACCCACATCGTCGGCAAGCGCGCCCGCGAGCTCAACGAGATCCTGACCCAGGGCGGCTTCCGGCGCTCGCAGACCATCGCCTACCGCCCGGCCTGCGAAGCCTGCCGCGCCTGCGTCTCCGTCCGCGTCGTCGTGGACGAATTCCGCCCGTCCGCCAACCTGCGCCGGGTCGCGCGGCAGAACCGGGACCTCGTCGGCACGATCGTGCCGAACCGCCCCTCCTCCGACCAGTACTCCCTGTTCCGGCGCTACCTGGAAGCGCGCCACGCCGACGGCGGCATGGTCGACATGACGGTGCTCGACTACGCCATGATGGTCGAGGACAGCCACGTCGAGACCCGCCTCGTGGAGTACCGCCGCCGCGGGCCGGACACCGCGATCAACGGCCGCGGCCAGGGTCCCGTGCTCGGGGTCTGCCTCACCGACGTGCTCGGCGACGGCCTGTCGATGGTCTACTCGTTCTTCGACCCGGCCGAGGGCGAGCGCAGCCTCGGCACCTGGATGATCCTCGACCACATCGAACGGGCCCGCGCCATGGGCTTGCCCTATCTCTATCTCGGCTACTGGGTCGAGGGGTCGCGCAAGATGGACTACAAGGCGCGCTTCCGGCCGCAGGAGCGGCTCATGCCCCAGGGCTGGGTCCGGGCCCCGTAGTGCGCCGGATCACCATCATCGACGGCCATCCCGATCCGAATCCCGGTCGGTTCTGCCACGCGCTCGCCGACGCCTATGCGGAGGGAGCGGCGGAGGCCGAGCACGAGACGCGCCTCCTGCGTCTCGCCGAGATCGACTTCCCGCTCCTGCGCTCGAAGGAGGAGTGGGAGAAGGGCGCGCCGCCGCCGGCGATCCGCGCCGCCCAGGAGGCGCTCCTCTGGGCCGACCACCTCGTCATCGTCTACCCCCTCTGGCTCGGGGACGTGCCGGCCCTGCTCAAGGGGTTCCTCGAACAGGCCCTGCGGCCGGGGCTCGCCGGCGAGGTCGACCCCAAGCAGCCGTGGAACCGGCTGCTGGCGGGCAAGTCGGCCCGGGTCGTGGTGACGATGGGCATGCCGCGGCTGATCTACCGCTGGTTCTTCGGCGCCCACAGCCTGAAGAGCCTGAAGCGCAGCATCCTGCGCTTCTCCGGCGTCCGGCCGGTCCGCGAGAACGTCATCGGCGGCGTCGAGGGCATCGGCGACATCGGCCGGCGCAAGTGGCTCGACGAAATGCGCGGCCTCGGCCGCAGCGCGGGGTAGCCGGCTCAATCGAGGTGGAACTTCGCCAGTTCCCGGTGCTCGGCGTGGATCTTGCGCACGGTGCCGGTGGCGGAGCGGTAGACGATGGTCTCGGTCTCGATGACCTCCTTGCCGAAGCGCACGCCCGAGAGCAGCGCGCCGTCGGTGACGCCGGTCGCCGCGACGATGACGTCGCCGCGGGCCATCTCGGCCATGTCGTACTTCTTGTTCGGGTCCTTCACGCCCATGCCGGCGGCGCGGCTGCGCTTCTCCTCGGTGTCGAGGATGAGGCGGCCCTGCATCTGGCCGCCGATGCAGCGCAGCGCGCTCGCGGCGAGCACGCCCTCCGGCGCCGCGCCGATGCCGAGATAGATGTCGATGCCGGTCTGCTCCGGCATGGTGGTGAAGATGACGCCAGCGACGTCCCCGTCGCTGATGAGGCGGATGCCGGCCCCGGTCCTGCGGATCGCCGCGATCAGTTCGGCGTGGCGCGGCCGGTCGAGGACGAGCGCGGTGATCTCCGACGGCTTCACGCCCTTGGCCTTGGCGAGCGCGTGGATGTTGTCCTCCGCCGAGGCGTCGAGGTCGACGACCCCGCGCGGGTAGCCGGGGCCGACCGCGATCTTCTGCATGTAGACGTCGGGCGCCGCGAGCAGCGTCCCGGCCTCGGCCATGGCCATGACGGCGATCGAGCCCGGCATGTCCTTGGCGCATAGCGTCGTGCCTTCGAGGGGGTCGACGGCGATGTCGACCTTCGGGCCGTTGCGGTTGCCGACCCGCTCGCCGATGAACAGCATCGGCGCCTCGTCGCGCTCGCCCTCGCCGATCACCACCGTGCCGTCGATCGGCAGGCGGTTGAGCTCGCGGCGCATGGCGTCCACCGCCGCCTGGTCGGCGGCCTTCTCGTTGCCGCGCCCGCGCAGCCGCGCCGAGGCGACCGCGGCGCGCTCGGTGACGCGCACCAGCTCGAGCGTCAGGATGCGCTCGATGACCTGGCCGGGTTG
>DATLFZ010000272.1:0-3349 GCA_035540795.1 Beijerinckiaceae bacterium
GTGTCCGGCCCGTGCGCGATGCCGTCGCCGCGGGCGCCGAGGCGCTCGATCGTCACCCACTCAGCCACGCACCCCTCCGATCAGGAACTCCCGGTTGCCCTCGCCGCCCGGAATCGGGGAGGGGACCGGGCCGAGCACGCGGAAGCCGAGGCCGGCGACGACATCGGCGAGGTCCCGGCACACCGCCGCGTGCACCGCCGGGTCCTTGACCACCCCGCCCTTGCCCAGCGCCGCCCGCCCCGCCTCGAATTGCGGCTTGACCAGCGCCACGAGCGCCGCGTCGGGACCGAGCAGCGGCAGGGCCGGCGGCAGGACGAGCTTCAGGGAGATGAAGCTCACGTCGACGACGAGGAGGCCGATCGGCTCCGGCACCAGGGCGGGCGAGAGGGCGCGGGCGTCCGTCGCCTCGCGGGCGACCACCCGCGGGTCGGCGGCGAGGCGCGGGTGGAGCTGGCCGCGGCCGACATCGACCGCGTAGACCCGGGCCGCGCCGCGGGCGAGGAGCACGTCGGTGAAGCCGCCGGTGGAGGCGCCGAGGTCGAGGCAGACCCGGCCGGACGGGTCGATCCCGAACGCGTCGAGGGCGGCGGCGAGCTTCACCCCGCCGCGCGAAACCCACGGATGCGGCGGCTCGGCGGCGAGCTCCGCGTCCGGGCGGATGAGGTCGGAGGCGCGCGCCACCGGCGCTCCGTCGGCGATCACGAGGCCGGCGGCGATCGCGGCCTGCGCCCGCGCCCGGCTCTCGAACAGCCCGCGTCGAACAAGAACGAGGTCTGCGCGTTCCCGCACCATGCCTCAGGTCCCGCCGGCGAGGCGCCGGCGCTCGGGGGGGATCGGGGCCGGCACCAGGGGAGATTTTCCATGCATTTCGATCGTCGCCAGCTGCTCGTCGGCGCGGGTCTCGTCCTCGCGAGCGCCTACGCCCCCCGCGTCTTCGCGCAGGACCGCACCGCGCCGTTCAGCCTCGACCCGCTGCCGTACCAGCCGAACGCGCTCGAGCCGCATATCGACGCGCGCACCATGGAACTGCATCACGGGCGCCACCATCGCTCCTATGTCGACAACCTCAACAGCGCGCTCAAGGACCACGGCGACCTCGCCAAGAAGCCGCTGCACGAGATCCTCGCCAACCTCGATTCGGTGCCGGAGAACATCCGGCGCACGGTGCGCAACAACGGCGGCGGCCACGCCAACCACACCATGTTCTGGCAGGTGATGGGGCCGCAGGGCGGCAAGCCGTCCGACGAACTGCGCCAGGCGATCGACCGCGACCTCGGCGGCATGGAGAAGATGCAGGAGCGCGTCAATTCCGCCGGCCAGGGCCAGTTCGGGTCGGGCTGGGTGTTCGTGACCGTGGACAAGGACGGCAAGCTCGACGTGACGACGCGCCCGAACCAGGACACGCCGCTCATGGACGGCCAGCGCGTCCTGTTCGGCAACGACGTCTGGGAGCACGCCTACTACCTCCAGTACCAGAACCGCCGCGCCGATTACCTCAAGGCCTGGTGGAACGTGGTGGACTGGAATCGGGTCGGCGAGCGCTACAAGATGGCCCGCGAAGGCAAGCTCACCATCTGAGGACGCCCCGATGAAGCGACTCGCCGCGCTCCTCCTGTGCGTCGCAGGCCCCGCCGGCGCGCAGGAGCCCCGCACCTTCGAGGCGCCGATCGTCGGGCAGAAGGGCGAGACGATCGGCACCCTGCGCCTGCGCGGGGGAGACAACGCGGTGGTCGGGCGCATCGAGATCCGGCCGGGCGGCCTCGTCCCCGGCTGGCGCGGTCTGCGCTTCCACCGGGTCGGCGACTGCTCCGACCACGGCGCCTTCCAGCGCGCCGGCGCCCCGCTCAATCCGGACGAGGGGGTCAAGCACGGCTACCTCCATCCGGAGGGGCCGGCCGCCGGCGACCTGCCGAACCTGTTCGTCGCCGCGGACGGCTCGGCCAACGCCGAGTTCGCCTCGATCACCGTCGTCCTCACCGGCGACGAGCCGGACAGCCTGCGCGACAAGGACGGGTCCGCGCTCGTGATCCACGCCGAGCCCGACGACCACGTCACCCAGCCGCAGGCGGGCGGTGCCGGCCGCGTCGCCTGCGCGGCGATCAAGTAGGACTCAGCGCGGCCACAGCACGAAGAGGTAGAGGGCGTAGCCGGCGAGCAGGGCGGCGCCCTCGCGCCGGCCGATGCGCAGGCCCGTCCAGGCGAACACGATCATCAGGACCGAGACGGCGACCATGACCGGGTTGTCGAAGCGCACGATCTCGGGGGGCACCTCCGTCGGCGCGACGAGGGCCGTCGCCCCGGCGATGCCGAGGAGGTTGTAGATGTTCGAGCCGACCACGTTGCCGAAGGCGACGTCCGTGTGGCGCCGGAAGGCGGCGACCACCGAGGTGACGAGCTCCGGCATCGAGGTGCCGATGGCGACGATGGTGAGCCCGATCACCGTCTCGGAGATGCCGTAGCCGCGGGCGAGGGCCACCGCCCCGTCGACGAGGAACTTGCCGCCGAGCACCACGAGGACGAGCCCGCCCACGGCCATCAGGATCGGCCCGAGCCAACTCCCCGGCTGGGGCGGGCCCGGGCGCAGGGCCGGGTCGAGCTCCTCGGCCGCCTCCGCCTTGTCGAAGGCGGCGCCGTGGTCCGCGCTCGCCACGCTCTCCTGGCGGAAGGCGAAGTAGATGTAGCCGGCGAGCAGCGCCAGGTACACGGTCCCGAGGGGCCGCCCGAAGGGCACGAGGGGCGCCAGCGCGGCGAAGCCCACCGCCACCGCCAGCATGATGCCGCCGTCGCGCTTGAGCGCCGCCGACTGCACCGCGATCGGCGCCATCAGCGCCGAAATGCCGAGGATCAGCAAAATGTTGGCGATGTTGGAGCCGACCACGTTGCCGAGCGCGATGCCCGGCGCCCCCGCGAACGAGGCCTGGATCGAGGTGACGAGTTCCGGCGTCGAGGTGCCGAAGCCGACGAGGGTCAGGCCGATCACCAGCGGCGACACGCCGAGCCGTTCGGCGACGCGCACCGCGCCGCGCACGAACACGTCGCCGCCGAGGATCAGGAGGACGAGGCCGCCGAGGAGGAGAAGAAGGGTCATGCGGCCCATCTAGGCCGTACCCTCCCGTTTTGCGAGGCGGGCGCGCGCCCCTTGCGACCTCCGAGGCCGGGCGGGCTCCGAAGCTCATCGGGCAGCCTCCCGCCGCCCATTCCCCTCTCCCCGCTGGCTGGGAGAAGGTGGGTGAGGGGCGGGGCGAGCACGCGGGCCGCCTATTCGCGAGGCTGCGCGCGCCTCACCCGGTCGGCGCTGGCGCGCCGACGCGACCTCTCCGGTCGGGGCTTGACAACAGGAATAAACGCC
>DATLFZ010000273.1:0-7577 GCA_035540795.1 Beijerinckiaceae bacterium
GTTCTCGTCGCCGTAGGCGTGGATCGGGTACATGACCAGCGAGGACTGCACGCTCATCATCGAGCGGTAGCCGGAATCGACCCGCTCGACCTCCCGCGCCACGAGCCCGTAGGCGACATAGGAGGCGCCGGCTCCGATCCGGGCGGGATGAAAACCCGCGCCGAGAAAACCGCCGGCGGCTACCGTCTCACCGGCACCAAGACCTGGATCTCGAACGCGCCCCTCGCGGATGTCTTTGTCGTCTGGGCGAAGTCGGCGGCGCACGACAACGAGATCCGGGGCTTCGTGCTCGACAAGGGCACGAAGGGCCTCTCCGCCCCGAAGATCGGCGGCAAGCTGTCGCTTCGCGCCTCGATCACCGGCGAGATCGTCATGGACGGGGTCGAGGTCGGCGAGGAGGCGCTCCTGCCGAACGTCTCCGGCCTCAAGGGCCCGTTCGGCTGCCTCAACCGGGCCCGCTACGGCATCGCCTGGGGGGCCATGGGCGCGGCCGAGTTCTGCTGGCACGCGGCGCGCAACTACGTCCTCGAGCGCCGGCAGTTCGGCAAGCCGCTCGCCGGGATGCAGCTCGTCCAGAAGAAGCTCGCCGACATGCAGACCGAGATCGCGCTCGGCCTGCAGGGCTGCCTGCGGGCCGGCCGCCTGTTCGACGAGGGCCGCCTCGCCCCGGAGGCGATCTCGCTCCTGAAGCGCAACAATTGCGGCAAGGCGCTCGACATCGCCCGCGTCGCCCGCGACATGCACGGCGGCAACGGCATCCAGGAGGAGTACCACGTCATGCGCGTGGCGCAGAACCTGGAGACCGTGAACACCTACGAGGGCACCCACGACGTGCACGCCCTCATCCTCGGCCGCGCGCAGACCGGCATCCAGGCGTTCTTCTGAGCCGGATGAACGCGGCGAAGGCGGGCGTCGCGTATTTCGCGCTCGCCTTCGCGGCCGGCTTCGTCCTCGGCACTTTTCGCGTGCTGGTGCTGGCGCCGCGCCTGGGCGCGACCGGGGCGGTGCTCCTCGAACTGCCGGTCATGCTGGCGGTGTCGTTTCTCGCCGCCCGCTTCTGCGTGCGCCGCTTCGCGGTGCCGGACCCGGCGGGGCCGCGCCTCGCCATGGGCGGTCTCGCCTTCGCGCTCCTGATCCTCGCCGAGACGCTCCTGGGGCTCGCCCTTTTCGGTCGCACCCTCGCCGGACAGGTCGCGACCTACGCCGAGCCCGAGGGTTATCTCGGCCTTTCCGCGCAGGTCCTGTTCGCCCTCATGCCGCTCGTCGCCGGTCCGCCGCGGCGGGCGTGAAGGTCAGCTCCCGCTCGCCGGCGGGAGCCCGGCGGCGGCGAGCGCGCTCGCCTGTTCGGCCGCGAGCGCCGCGAGGTCGAAGCGGGCGATCTCGTCCTCGAACAGGCGGTGGAAGTTGAGCTCGGCCCGCAGGTGCAGGAACACGCCGCCGAGGCCGATGGCGGCCCGGTCCATGAACACGAATTCCCGCGGCACCGTCACCGGGCCCTTCTCCCGCAGGGCCTTGTGGACCTTGAACGCCTCGCGCCGGCCGTACTCGGCGGGAGCGACCTTGTCGGCGATGGTGCGCACCCTATCGTCGAGGAGCGGGCCGTAGATGAACCGCGCCCAGATGTTGAGGATGTCGATGAGCTCGGCCGAAAGGCGCTGGAAACCCCAGGTCTCGTAGGCGTGCACGACCCGGTCGCGGTCGTCGTGCAGGAGGCCGCGATAGAGGTCGACGACGCCGCCGACGAATTTCGGCTGGAAGATGCGCACGCAGCCGTAATCCAGGAGGTTGATCCCGCCGGGCTCGCCGCCATCGGAAAAGACCGTGTAGTTGCCGAGGTGGGGGTCGCCGTGGATCACCGCGGCGTGGCTGAACGGGTGCCACCACGCCTTGAACATCGCCACCGAGAGCCGGTTGCGGACCTCCTGCGGCGCCTCCGTGTAGCGCAGGATCTTTTCGCCCTCGAGCCAGCCGAGGGTGAGGAGGCGCCGGGTCGAGAGCTCGCGCCACACGCTCGGCACCCGCACCTGCGGCACGTCGGAAAGCGTGCGCGCGTAGAGGGCGACGTGCTTCGCCTCGCGCACGTAGTCGAGCTCCTCCCGCACCCGGGCGCCGATCTCCTGCGCGATCTCGCGGGTGTCGATGGCCGGGTCCATGCGCCGGTGGATCGCGAAGGCGAATTCGAGCTGGCGCAGGTCGGCCTCCACCGCCGACTGCATGTCCGGGTACTGGAGCTTGCAGGCGAGCGGCGCGCCGTCCTTGGCGGTCGCCCGGTGGACCTGGCCGAGGGAGGCGGCGGCGGCGGGTCTCAGGTCGAACGAGCCGAAGCGGGACTGCCAGTCGGGCCCGAGCTCGGCCATCATGCGCCGGCGCACGAAGGCCGCCCCCATCGGCGGCGCCTCGCTCTGCAGCTTCTGCAGCTCGGCCGCGTATTCGGGCGGGATCACGTCCGGGATGGTGGCGAGGAGCTGCGCCACCTTCATGATCGGCCCTTTCAGGCCGCCGAGCACCGCGGCGAGGTTCGCCGCGTTCGAGGCGTTCTGGTCCTCGCGGCCGAGCAGGCGCCGGCCGGCCATGCGGGCCGCGACCCCGCCCACATTGGCGCCCACGCGGGCGTAGCGCGCCGCGCGGGCGCTGAACCGGTTCGCTTCCTCGTCCATGGAGTTCCTCGGGATGCCTCCCAGAGATGGGGCGGGAGGCCCCGCTTTTCAGGACGGGCCGATCAGCGCAGGGCCCAGACGCCGACGACGATCACCACCGCCACAGCAGCGATGAGCAGGATGAAGGCGGGCGAGCCCCAGCCGTGCCGGGCCGTGCTGTGGGCGTGGCTCCCGTCCCGGGCCGCCTGGCGGGCCGGGTTCCAGGTCTCGTGCGCCCGGGCGGTCATCACCTCGACCCGGGAGGGCGGGTTGCCGGCGGCCTCGTCGTCGGTCCCGAGCGGCGACATGGCCGGATCCGGATGGGCGACCTTGTCCCCGGTCCGGCCGCTGTCGATGTCGGCGCGCAGCCGGGCTGCGCCTTCGTAGGGACGGTTCGGTTCGGCCATGGGCGGGGCTCCTGCCGAGGAAAGCGCGGCAGGGCCCGGGGGGTTCCGTCAGGCTGCGAGCAGCCCCTCCTGGCGGGCGAGGTCGCGCAGGTCCGCCTGCGGCCGCGCGCCGATGTGCTGGATCACCTCCGCCGCGGCGAGGGCGCCGAGGCGGGCGCAATCGGCGTGGTCGAGGTCCCTCGCGAGGCCGGCGAGGAAGCCGGCGGCGAAGAGGTCGCCGGCGCCGGTGCTGTCGACGAGGCGGCCGATCGGGGCGGCCGGGACCGCGCGGGTCGCCTCCCGGGTGACCACGAGGGCGCCGGCCTCCGAGCGGGTGACCACGCCCAGGATGCCCTCGTTGCGCAGGGCGGCGACGGCGCTGTCCTCGTCGGCGGTCTGGTAGAGGCTCTTCAGCTCGTGGATGTTGGCGAACAGGACGTCGACGCTGCGCTCCCGCACGAGCCCCAGGAACTCGTCCCGGTAGCGGTCGACGCAGAAGGAATCCGAGAGGGTGAGCGCGACCGCGTTGCCGGCCTCGTGCGCCACCTGCGCCGCCTTGCGGAAGGCGTCCTTCGCCGCCGGCGGGTCCCAGAGATAGCCCTCCAGGTAGACGATCCGCGCGGCGCGGACCGTCTCGGGGTCGACGTCAGCGGCGGTGAGGTTCTGGCAGGCGCCGAGATAGGTGTTCATGGTGCGCTCGCCGTCCGGGGTGACGAGCACGAAGCATCGGGCGGTGGCCGGCCCCTCCCGCGCCGCCGCCGTCTCGAAGGCGACGCCGGTGGCGCGCAGGTCGTGCGTGAACAGCCCGCCGAGCTCGTCGTCGCGGACCTTGCCCACGAAGCCGACCCGGGCGCCGAGGGAGGCCGCACCGACCGCCGTGTTGGCGGCGGAGCCGCCGGAGATCACCGTCGCAGGGCCCATCGCCCCGTACAGGGTCTCGGCCCGGGCCTCGTCGATGAGCTGCATCGCCCCCTTCTGCACCCCCTGTGCGACCAGGAAGGCCTCGTCGGTGTGGGCGATCACGTCGACGATGGCGTTGCCGATGGCGAGCACGTCGAGGGGGGACTTCAGCATGGGATCACCGGCTTCTTTGCGGAGCGGGGGCTTTCGCACCCGCCTCCCGGCCGGTCAAGGCGCCCGGCGCGCCCGGGCCCGGTCGAGCACGGCGAGGAGCGCCTCCACGTCCTCGTCGGAGAGGGAGCCGAGCTCGCGGGCGAGGCGGTTGACGAACAGAACGGCCCGCGGCCCGCACCCGCCCGCGTCGACCCGCACCCGCGGGTCGGAGAGGTCCGCGAGACGCACGAGCTCGTCCGCCTCGTCCCAGATGATGTGGAAGTACTGGAGCACGCCCTGGAGCAGGGTCCAGGTCGGCTTGCCCCGCTCGCCGCGTTCGAGCGCCGAGAGGTAGGCGCTCGACACGCCGAGATGGGCGGCCATGTCCTTGAGGAGCAGCCCCCGCTCGCGCCGGAGCTGGCGGACCTTGGCGCCGAACGGGGTCACGACGGCCCCCGCCGCCGACGCAGGCGCACGTAGAGCGCGCCCGCGCCGCCGTGCTGCGGCGCCGCCTCCTCGAAGCCGACGATCAAGGGCCGCAGCTCGGGCCGGCGCAGCCAGTGCGGCACGACCCGGCGCAGCACCCCCCGCTCCTCGAACAGGGAGGCGGGGGCGGCCTCGGCGCCCTTGCCGGTCACCACCAGCACCAGGGCGTGCCCCGACGCCTGGGCCCGGCGCAGAAAGCCTTCGAGGGCCGCGTGGGCCTCCGCCTGCCGCATCCCGTGCAGATCGATGCTGGCGTCGACGGCCCGGGAGCCGCGCCGCAGCGCCGTCAGCGTGCGCCGCTCCATCGGCGCGAGCGGCGGCAGGGTCGGACCGGCGCGCTTCGGGGCGGCGGGCGCGGCTCCGACCGCGGGCGCGACCGGCGGGGCGGGTTCCGCCGGCCTCTCGGGTTCGCCTTCGGGAACGGCGCGGCCCGGGAGCGGCCGCACCCCGCGGGCGACCTGCGCCCACAGGGCCCGCTCCTCCGCCGAGAGCCGGCGACGCGGACGGGGCGGGCTCATCGGGGCCGCAGCACGACGAAGCGGACGGGCGAGCGGATCAGCCCGGCCCGCGTCCCGGCCTCGGCACCGCTGCCGGTGAAGAAGTCCCCCCGGGCCGGGCCGACGATGGCGGAACCGGTGTCCTGCGCGATCGTCAGCCGCGCGAGGGGCTCGGTCCCGCCGGGCACGGGCAACGTGCCTTCGAGCCAGACCGGCAGGCCGTAGCTCCACAGGGTGCGGTCGACGGCGAGGCTGCGGCCCGGGATGAGCGGCACGCCGGCGCCGCCGATCGGCCCGTCGGCCGGATCGAGCTCCTGCGCGAGGCGAAAGAAGATGTAGGAGCGGTTTCGGCGGATGATCTCGCGCCCCTCTGCCGGATTGGCCTTGAGCCAGCCCGTCAGGCGCTCGAGGTTCATCTCCGCGAGCGGCACGTGCCCGCGCTCGACGAGGATCCGCCCCACCGCCGTGAAGGGATGGCCGTTGCGGCCCGCATAGGCCACGCGGATGACGCTCGCGTCGGGCAGGCGGATCCGAGCCGAACCCTGGACGTGCACGATCAGCGCGTCGACGGGGTCGCGCAGCCAGACGATCGGCCGCGCCTGCGTGCCGAGCGCCCCGTCCTCGATGGCGGCCCGGTCCGGGTAGGGCTCGAACCCGTCCTGGGTGCGCCGGGCCGCCTGCAGGGCGGGGTCGAGCCCCGGCAGGGTCTCGCCCTGGGCGAGGGTCACGAGGTCGTCGGGCCGGGCGAGGAGCGGGGTCGGGAAGGCCGGGTCGGGGACGAGGGAGCCCTCGTACTCGGGCTCGAAATAACCGGTCAGGAAGCCGCGCCCGGAGGGCGGCACCACCTCGAAGGGGGCGAAGCGGGTCTCGAAGAACGCGCGGGCCGGGCCCGGCTCGGAAAGGGCGGCGGCGCAGACCGCGCGCAGGTCGTCCCCGGTGGCGGCGGCCGGGCGCAGGGCGGGCTTGTCGGCGACCACGGCCTCGCAGGTGCGACGGAAGGCCGCGAAGGCGGCCTCGTGGTCGTCCTCCGCCCAGCCGGGCAGATCGGAGAACGAGAGCGGCTTCAGGGCGGCGTCGCCCACCCGGGGGGAAGCCGCCGCGGCGCTCACGAGCGCGAGGAGCACCGCGCCGATGCGGAGGAACGGGCGCGGCATGGCATCGGAAGGCCTACTGGCCGGCTTCGGTGGCGACGAGCTGCCAGTTCGGGTCGCGGGTGCCGAGCGTCCGGGCGAAGGTCCACACGTCGGTGACGTCGACCACCGTGTCCGGGCTGCCGTCGACCACGTTGCCCTGCGCGTCCCGGGTGGCGGTGATCAGCTTCGACAGGAAGCGCACGGTCACCTGCGCGACCCGGTTGCGCACCTCGACGCCGACCATGTCGGCCTTGTCGATCGAGACGAAGGTGGTCTCCGCCTTCTCGCCCCGGCGCTCGCGCTCGGCGATGGCGCGCTCGAACCCGTCGTAGACGTCCCGCGACAACAGGTCCTTCAGCGACTTGCGGTCGCCGTGGGCGAAGGCCATCACGATCATCTCGTAGGCCATCTTGGCGCCTTCGAGGAACTCGCGGGCGTCGAAGGCGGGCTCGATGCGGGCGACGTCGTCGAGGCCCTGGGCCACGGGCGTGCCCGGCTCGGCCACCCCCTTCCAGCGCTCCGGGGAGGGCTCGAAGGCCGGCCCCGCCGGGCGCTCGGCCCCCGGCAGGTGGACGACGTTGTCCGCCTCGGCCGGACGCCGGGCGGGCTCGCGCCGGACCGGGTCCAGGGGCGGCTTCTCGTGTCCGGTCTTCTGGCCGAGCACGGAGCGCAGCCGCCAGATCACGAAGACCGCCAGCGCAAGAAAGATGATGGTCGTGACGTCGAGCGTGTCCTGCATCGTCGATCCGGTCTCGTCCCCGGCGGCCCCGCCGATCCCCATCCGCCCGGGTCATTGGTCCAACGTCGGCGGGACGCCGGACGTTCGATTTTTCCGGGTCCCCCGAGAGGAGAGCGCCCGTCCCCGTGCCGTTTCGCATTCGGCCCGACCGAAAGCAACTGGCGATGCCCGCTCGCGACCCCTCATCATATGGGGGCGCGGCGGCTCGACCACCACCTCGCCGGCGCGGCCGGCGGAACTTGTTCGCCGCGGGGAAGCGTGGTAGCGCGCTGCCGACGCCCGCCCCGGGGACCGCGCTCCCCGCCCGGCCCGGGGCCTCGCCTCACGACATCGCGGGAGCATTCCTCATGGCCGACAACACGGCGCCCAACGGCGGCGCGCAGCAGCAGCAGGCGGACGAAGCGCCCTCGCTCAACGCCCTCGCCCAGTACACGCGGGACTTCTCCTTCGAGAATCCGAACGCGCCGCGCTCGCTCGCCCCGCAGCAGCAGGGGCCGCAGATCAACATCCAGGTCAACGTCAACGCCAAGCCCCTGTCCGACACCGACTTCGAGGTCGAGCTCGCCCTCGAGGGCGACGGCAAGGTCGGGCAGGAGGTCCTGTTCAAGTTCGAGCTGACCTATGCGGGCGTGTTCCGGGTGCGCAAC
>DATLFZ010000274.1:0-3241 GCA_035540795.1 Beijerinckiaceae bacterium
GCCCCGGACCCGCCCCGGGTTCCCGCGATGCGCAAGGCATGCCCGCCGCTTCTTCAAACCCCCTCGCCCGCCCTGGTTCGGCCGGCTGCCGCAATGCTACGCACGAAGGCCGCACCTGCGCAATCGGCGGGCATGCCTTCCGCATCGCGGGAACCCGGGGCGGGTCCGGGGCTTGCCGTGCTGCGCCTTCCCGAGACCATCCGATGCGATTGTTCGAGTGCCAGGCCTGCGGCCAGCCGCTCTATTTCGAGAACACGGGCTGCGAGAGCTGCGGCCGCCGCCTCGGCTTCCTGCCCGAGCGCCGGGAGATCACGGCCCTCGACTGGGCGGACGACCATTGGCGCGCGCTCGCCGATCCGGAGCGCCCGGTGCGGTTCTGCGCCAATGCCGAGCGCGGCGCCTGCAACTGGCTCGTGCCGGCGGACGAGGACGAGGCCTTCTGCCGCGCCTGCCGCCACAACAACACCATCCCCGATCTCGGCCTGCCGGAGAACGTGGCCCATTGGCGGCGGCTGGAGGAGGCGAAGCGGCGCCTGTTCTACACGCTGCTCGAGCTGCGCCTTCCCCTCACGCGGCGCCCGGACGACCCGCAAGGCCTCGCCTTCGACTTCCTCGTCGACCTCAACGCGGGCGTGCCGCAGGCCCCTCCCCTGCTCACGGGCCACGACAACGGGCTCATCACCATCAACATCGCCGAGGCGGACGATTCCGAGCGCGAGCGGCGCCGCCACGCCATGGGCGAGCCCTACCGAACGCTGCTCGGCCATTTCCGGCACGAGGTCGGCCACTACTACTGGATGATGCTCGTCGAGCGCGCGGGCGAAGGGGTCCTCGACGGCTTTCGCGCCGTATTCGGGGACGAGCGGGCGGATTACGGCGGCGCGCTGCAGCGCCACTACGCGGAGGGACCGCCGCCGGACTGGCAGACCCGGTTCATCAGCGCCTATGCCAGCGCCCACCCCTGGGAGGACTGGGCCGAGACCTTCGCCCACTACCTGCACATGGTCGACACCCTCGAGACCGCGGCCGCCTTCGGCCTGCGCGTCCGGCCGCGGGTGAGCCGGGCCGAGGTCATGTCGGCCGACCTCGCCTTCGACCCGCATCGGGAGAAGGACCTCGACCGGCTCGTCGAGGCTTGGCTGCCGCTGACCTTCGCGGTGAACTCCCTCAACCGCAGCATGGGCCAGCCGGACCTCTATCCCTTCGTCCTCGCGCCGACGGTGATCGGCAAGCTCGGCTTCGTGCACCAGCGCGTCTGGGAGGTCGGCCGCGACGCCGACGTCGCGCAGGCCGACCTCCTCAAGGCGGTCGCGGCCGGGTTGCGCAAACGGGTGGCGGCGCCCCCCGCCCGGTAGCGCCGGGTCCCGTTCTTGCTTGATCGGGACACCGTTTCGGTGTTCTCGAAGCGCCGCCCGCAGAGGGAAAGCCGGTGTCGATCCTCGTCGCCCTGCACCACGTCACGCACTACACGTACGACCGGCCGGTCGCCCTCGGCCCGCAGGTGATCCGGCTGCGGCCGGCGCCGCACAGCCGCACCCGCGTGCCGAGCTATTCCCTCAAGGTCGCGCCGCAGCAGCACTTCATCAACTGGCAGCAGGACCCGCACGGGAACTGGCTCGCCCGCCTCGTCTTCCCGGAGCGGACGACCGAGCTGAAGATCGAGGTCGACCTCACCGCCGAGCTCGCGGTCGTGAACCCGTTCGACTTCTTCGTCGAGCCCGTCACCGAGACCTTCCCCTTCGTTTATCCGCCGGAGTTGCGGGCGGACCTCGCGCCCTATCTCGAGGTCGAGGCGCCCGGGCCCCGCTTCTCCGCGTTCCTCGACACCGTGCCGCGCGAGGCGCCGAACACGGTCCAGTACCTCGTCGACCTCAACGCCCGCTTCCAGCGCGACATCCGCTACGTGGTCCGCCTGGAGCCGGGGGTGCAGACCACGGACGAGACCCTCGCGGCCGGCTGCGGCTCGTGCCGCGATTCCGCGTGGATGCTGGTCCAGACCCTGCGCCATCTCGGCCTCGCCGCCCGCTTCGTCTCGGGCTACCTGGTCCAGCTCACCGCCGACGTCACGCCGATCGAGGGTCCGCGCGGGACCGAGCGGGACTTCACCGACCTGCACGCCTGGGCCGAGGTCTACCTGCCGGGCGCCGGCTGGATCGGCCTCGACCCGACCTCCGGCCTGTTCTGCGGCGAGGGCCACCTGCCGCTCGCGGCGACGCCGCACTACCGCTCCGCCGCCCCGATCAGCGGGGTCGTCGAGCCGGCTGAGGTGCAGTTCGCCTTCGACATGCGGGTGACCCGCATCGGCGAGGCGCCGCGGGTGACCAAGCCCTTCTCCGACGAGGCCTGGGCCGCCCTCGATGCGCTCGGCGAGCGTATCGACGCCGACATCCGGGCGCAGGACATGCGCCTGACCATGGGCGGCGAGCCGACCTTCGTCTCGATCGACGATTTCGAAGGGGAGGAGTGGAATACCGCCGCGGTCGGCCCGACCAAGCGCGCCCGCGCGGACACGCTCATCCGCCGCCTGCGCGAGCGCTTCGCGCCGGGCGGGCTGCTCCATTACGGCCAGGGCAAGTGGTATCCGGGCGAGAGCCTGCCGCGCTGGGCCTTTTCGCTGTACTGGCGCCGGGACGGCCAGCCGATCTGGCGCGACGCCGGGCGCATCGCCGCCCTCGCCGAGGACCGCGCGCCCGCCCGGACGGAACACGCCGAGGCGCTCGCCAAGGGCGTCGCCGAGCGCCTCGGCCTGCCGCCCGACCACGTCCTGCCCGCCTACGAGGACCCGGCCCACTGGCTCGTCGAGGAGGGCGACCTGCCGGCGAAGGTCGACCCCCGCGACCCGAAGCTCGACGACCCGGAAGCCCGCGCCCGCATGCGCCGCGTCTTCGAGCGCGGCCTCTCCACTCCGGCGGGCTTCGTGCTTCCGGTCCAGCGCTGGAACGCCCCCGACCGGCGCTGGACCGGTAGCACGAAACCCGCCGGAGTGGAGAGGCCGCGCTCGAAGACGCGGAGCATGCGGGCGCGGGCCTCCGGGTCGTCGAGCTTCGGGTCGCGCGGGTCGACCTTCGCCGGCAGGTCGCCCTCCTCGACGAGCCAGTGGGCCGGGTCCTCGTAGGCGGGCAGGACGTGGTCGGGCGGCAGGCCGAGGCGCTCGCCAAGGGCGTCGCCGAGCGCCTCGGCCTGCCGCCCGACCACGTCCTGCCCGCCTACGAGGACCCGGCCCACTGGCTCGTCGAGGAGG
>DATLFZ010000275.1:0-2403 GCA_035540795.1 Beijerinckiaceae bacterium
GCCTTGAAGGCGGCGCGGCGCTCGGGCGTGTCCTCGCGGACGTCGACGAAGACCGGCGTGGCGCCGAGCCAGGCCACCACCTCGGCGGTCGCCGCGAAGGTGAAGGCCGGGCAGAAGATCGCGTCGCCGGGCTTCACGCCCTTGGCCATCAGCACGATGGCGAGGGCGTCGGTGCCGTTGGCGCAGGAGATCGCGTGCCGGGCGCCGCAGAACCGGGCGAGCTCCGCCTCGAGCGCCCGCACCTCCGGCCCCATGATGTAGCCGCCGTGGTCGAGGACCCGCAGGATGGCTTCGTCCACCGCCTTGCCGAGACGCCGCCTCTGGGCCGCGAGGTCGATGAACGGGATCGGATCGGTCACGGGATACCTCGCGGTTGCGCGGCCGCGCGAGCCGCTGCAGCGCCATAGCCGCCCCGACCCCGCCGCTCAACCCGGCAGGAGCGCTCCTGCGGCAAAGGAGCCCGTCAGATGCAACGCCCTCCG
This sequence comes from Beijerinckiaceae bacterium, assembly GCA_035540795.1. Taxonomy (GTDB): domain Bacteria; phylum Pseudomonadota; class Alphaproteobacteria; order Rhizobiales; family Beijerinckiaceae; genus JAJKJG01. The sequence continues at coordinate 483 of DATLFZ010000275.1, forward strand.
TCCACCGTCAGCACCGCGCCGGTGACCATCTCGGCCTCGTCGGAGCACAGGAAAAGCGCCGCGTTGGCGATGTCCTGCGGGGTCGACAGGCGGCCCCAGGGGATGGTGGCCTTGAAGGCGGCGCGGCGCTCGGGCGTGTCCTCGCCCATGAAGGTGGCGAGCAGCGGCGTCTCGCCGGCGACCGGCGCGATCGCGTTGACGCGGATGCGGTCCGGGGCGAGCTCCACCGCCATGGACTTGGAGAGGAGGTTCACCGCGCCCTTGGTGGCGTAGTACCAGGCGAGCCCGGGCCGGGGCCGGATGCCGGCGGTCGAGCCGATGTTGAGGATGACGCCACCGCCCCGCTTGCGCATGTGCGGCAGGGTCGCCTTGGCCATCAGGTAGATCGACTTGACGTTCACCGCGAAGACCCGGTCGAACTCCTCCTCGGAGACGTCGAGCATGGGCTGGTTGCGGTGGCTGGTGCCGGCGTTGTTGACGACGATGTCGATGTGCCCGAGGCGCTCGATCGCCGCCGCGACGGCCCGATCGACATCGGCGGCGCTCGCCACGTCGCAGCGGAGCGCGACGGCGCCCTCGATCCTGGCGGCGGCGTCGCGCACGAGGGCCTCGTTGATGTCGAGGAGGGCGAGCCGGGCGCCCTCGCGGGCGAAGGTCTCGGCGATGCCGAGCCCGAAACCCTGCCCCGCGCCCGTGATCAGGGCGGTCTTGCCTTCGAGACGCATGGAATCCTCCCGGTTCAGGCGGCGCCGCCCTTGAGCTGTTCGTAGACGAGGGCGATGTCGGGCCAGGCGAGACGGGCGCGGCCCGCCTCGATGCGCACGCCCGGATGGCGCTCCGGCGCCACGTCCTCGACGGCGTAGCGGACCGCCTGTTCGAGGCTCGCGAAGACGTGGGTCTCGACCGGCGGGTCGCCGTCGTAGAGGGTCGCGCCCGGGATCTCGGTCTTTGTGGTCACGCGCGCCGCTCCGGCCCCACGTGCCACGTGGTCCGCTGCAAGAGGTACCAGCCGACGCCGGCGAGGACGGCGCTGATGAGGAGGAAGACGAGCGCCCGCAGGCCGCGCCCGACTGGCAGCACGTCGGAGACCAGGAGCCCGAACAGCCCGACGAGCGCGATGACGGCCCCGATGCCGCCGAGCGTCAGCAGCAGGATGGCGAGAAGGTGCAGGGCGCGTCCGCGGGTCTCGTTGCGACTGATCATGGGGCCGGACTCCACTCGCGGCGTCTCGCCGCGGCCCGACTGTAGCGCATCCGCAACGGCCGTAAACGGGCGCTCTCAGGTCCCTTCGAGCGGCCCGATCGCGCGAAACGCCTTCTTCAGCGCGAGGAGCCGCCGGTCGCGCTCGCGAAACAGCTCGGCCGGGCTGCGCCCGCCCCAGTCGAAGAAGCCGTGTCCGGCCATGACGCCGGTGCGCCCCTGCGCGCAGAGCGCGTCGACCGCGTCGGAGCGCCCGCGCACGGGCGGCGGCTCGTACATGCGGTTGGCGAGCGCCCGGCGGACCATGTCGAGGCCGGTGAAGTCGGCCTTGGCGAGGTGGCCGAGGATCGGCAGGCGCAGGGAGAGGCCGTGGATGATGGCGTCGTCGATCTCGCGCGGGCTCGCCACGCCCTCGTCGATGAGGCGCAGCACCTCGAGCGTGATCGCCGACTGGACGCGGTTGGCCACGTAGCCCGAGACGAATCGCTTCAGGACGATCGGCACCTTGCCGAGCGCCGCCACCATCGCCCGGACCTCCTCGACGAAACGGGGGTCGGTCTGCGGCCCGGGCACGATGTCGACGAGGTCGACGAGGTAGGGCGGCGTGTACCAGTGGGCGATCAGCGCCTGGCGCTGCCGGGCCGCCGGGATCAGCGGGAAGACGTCGAGATAGCTCGTGTTGCTGGCGAGGACCGTCTCGGGGCCGAGGAGCGGGTCGAGC
>DATLFZ010000276.1:0-3049 GCA_035540795.1 Beijerinckiaceae bacterium
GTCCGGGCCGGCGACCGTGGTCTCGACCCACGCGTACCAGCGCAGGCCCGCGGGGGTCCGGATCGCCTCCTCGACAAGGCGGGCGTCGTGCCGGACCTGCACCGGCCCGCGCTCGACGACCTCGGGCGCCGCCGTCGAACCGGCGGTCGCCTCCGCCGGGCCGAGAAGGCCGAGATAGCCGGCATCGGCGGCGGTGATGCGCCCCCGGGCATCGCGCTGGACGAAGGCGTCGACCTGCGCCTCGACGATCGCGCGGTAGCGCTCCTCGGACTCGGCGAGCCGCCAGAGCCGGTCCTGGAGGGTCTCGACCTCGCCCGCGGCGCCCTTCGTCCGGGCGTCCGCCCGGGACCACGCCAGCGCGGCGGCCGCGGCGAGCGCGCCACCGAGGAGCATCGATGCCAGTGCGGTCCAGTCCACGGCGAGGTCCATTGAAGCGCCGGCCATCCTGGCACGACGCGGTGAATGGGGCCTTCAGGAACGCAGTGGACGCGGAATGAACGCAAACGCTCGCATTCGAGCCGTCACGCCGGCACCGGGCGCCGGTCCGTCTGGGCCCGGTACGACAGCGCCTCGGCGAGGTGGATGCGGCGCACCCTATCCTCGCCGTCGAGGTCGGCGAGGGTGCGCGCGACCTTGAGCACCCGGTGGAAGCCGCGCGCCGACAGGCGCATGGCCTCCGCCGCCTCGCGCACCAGCGCGAGCCCGTCCCGGTCGGGCGCCGCGACCTGCTCGAGCGCCGGCGCCGGGCAGGCGGCGTTGGTGGCGAAGCCGTCGAAGCCCAGCGCCGCGTAGCGCTTCGTCTGCAGCGCCCGGGCGGCGCCGACGCGGGCCGCGACCTCGGCCGAGCCCTCCTGCGGCGGCGGCAGGGTGAGGTCGGCGGCGGAGACCGCCGGCACCTCGACGACGAGGTCGATGCGGTCGAGGAGCGGCCCCGAGATGCGGGCCTGGTACTGCGCCATGCAGCGCTCGTTCGGCTGGCGCCGGCAGGCGAAGCCGGGCTCCGTCGCCTGGCCGCAGCGGCACGGGTTCATGGCCGCCACGAGCTGGAAGCGGGCCGGGTAGGTGACCCGGTGGTTCGCCCGGGCGATCACCACCTCCCCGGCCTCGAGGGGCTGGCGCAGGGAATCGAGCACCTGCGGCTGAAACTCGGGCAGTTCGTCGAGGAACAGCACGCCGTGGTGGGCGAGCGAGATCTCGCCGGGCCGGGCGTTGAGCCCGCCGCCGACGAGGGCCGCCATCGACGCCGAGTGGTGGGGCGCGCGAAAGGGCCGCCGGTTCGACACCGCCCCGTCGGCGAGGTGGCCGGCGACCGACTGGATCATCGACACTTCGAGGAGCTCGCGCGGCGACAGCGGCGGCAGGATCGAGGGCAGGCGCTGCGCCAGCATCGACTTGCCGGCGCCGGGCGGGCCGCTCATCAGGAGGTTGTGGCCGCCGGCGGCGGCGATCTCCAAAATGCGCTTGGCGCTCTCCTGGCCGCGGATGTCGCGCAGGTCCGGCATGCTCCCCGGGACCGTCGCGATCGAGGGCTCCGGGCGGGCCATCACCTGGATGCCCTTGAAGTGGTTGGCGAGCTGGATGAGCGAGCGCGGCGCCAGCACCTCGATATCGCCGCTCGCCCAGGCCGCCTCGCCGCCGCAGGCGGCCGGGCAGATCAGCCCGTGGCCGCGGGCGTTGGCCGCGATCGCCGCCGGCAGCACGCCCGCGACCGGCGCGATCGAGCCGTCGAGGGCCAGTTCGCCGAGCACGGTGAAGCCGGAAAGCGCGTCGGACGGCAGCGCCCCGATCGCCGCCATGATGCCGAGCGCGATCGGCAGGTCGTAATGGCTGCCCTCCTTGGGCAGGTCGGCGGGGGCGAGGTTCACGGTGATGCGCTTTGCCGGAAGCGCCAGGCCGGAGGCGATCAGCGCCGAGCGCACCCGCTCGCGGGATTCGGCCACCGCCTTGTCGCCGAGCCCGACCACGTTGAAGACGACGTTGCCGGGCGCGATCTGCACCTGCACGTCCACCGCCCGCGCCTCGATCCCCTCGAAGGCGACGGTGGCGACGCGCGTGACCATGCGGGCGGGCTCCTGGACGGGGGGAGGTTAGCAAGGGGTGGGATCGTAACGCAATCGCTGGTTCGCCGGCCGCGCCGAGGGTTGTCGAGGGATTGAATCGAGCGGGCCGGCGGCGTCGAAAAATCCAGCTCGTCCAGGAACGGCAGCGTTTCGTGAAGCGTTGCCATAGTGCCTCGCCAAGTCCCGCGGCAGAAATGAACGGCGGACGAGAAGTCGGCGAGGCGCCCGGGCGCGGGCGAATGCTTGCGAGCTGCTGCTCGACATCCTGGGCGATCGGAGAACGGGGGCGCACATCGGCTCGTCTTCAGGAGGCAGCCATGTCGAACAGACCTCTCCTCGGCGCCCTGGTCGGGAGTCTCGCGTTTCCGGCCCTGGCCCTCGCGCAGCAGCCCCAACCGGCCGGCGTGCCGGCTCCCGCGGCCGCCGCGGCCCACGCGTTCCTGGCCGAGCCGGGCCCGGATCATCTCGTGGCCTCGTCCCTGATCGGCACCCGCGTCGACGTCGCCGACCAGGAGAACGTCGGCGTCGTCCGCGACCTCGTCGTCACCCTGGAGGGCAAGGTGACGGAAGCCGTCATCGGCTACGGCGGCCTTCTCGGCCTCGGGCGCACCTACGTGAAGGTGCCGTTCGACGCGGTCGAGTTCCACCCGGGCAACTACGACGTGGTCGCGACCGCGGCCACGCCGCCGCTGGCCCCGGCCCAGGTGCACGATGCCGGCCTCGGGCGCGTCCCCCGCGACGTTTTCGTCGGCTACCGGATCACGGTGCCGATGACCCGCGAGGAGGCCCGGGCGGCCCCGGCCTTCGGCCGCGCCAATCGCTGAGCCGACCCGACGGCGGGAGCGGCCGCGCGTGACCGGTCCGGGGGTGGCCTACAACTCCATCACCCCCGTCACCGGCACGTGGTCCGACGGGCGCTCCCAGCTGCGGCAGCCCCGGGCGACCTCGACGGCGCGGATCGTGCCGGCGAGGTCGGGGGAGACCCAGAC
>DATLFZ010000277.1:0-18824 GCA_035540795.1 Beijerinckiaceae bacterium
CGAGGAGGGCCGCGCCCTGGTGCGCCGGCTCGCCGCCAGGGCCGACGTGGTGGTCGAGAACTTCAAGGTCGGGGGCTTGGAGAAGTACGGGCTCCACTACGAAGGCCTGAAGGCGGTCAACCCGGGCCTCGTCTACTGCTCCGTGACGGGGTTCGGCCAGACCGGCCCCTATGCGCCGCTCGCCGGCTACGACTTCATGATCCAGGGCATGGCCGGCGTCATGGACCTCACGGGCGCCCCGGACGGCCCGCCCATGAAGGCCGGCTACGCCACCGCCGACATCTTCTGCGGGCTCTACGCCGCCGTCGGCATCCTGGCGGCCCTGCGCCGGCGCGACGCCACCGGGCGAGGCGCCCATCTCGACATGGCGCTGATGGATTCGCAGGTGGCCGTGCTCGGCTACCAGGCGATCAACTACTTCGTCTCCGGCAAGGTGCCGAAGCGCCTCAGCAACGGCCATCCGAACATCGTTCCTTACGACGTGTTCCCGGTCGCCGACGGCTCGATCATCATCGCGGTCGGCAACGACGGCCAGTTCCGCAAGCTCTGCGAGGCGGTGGAGGCGAAGGACCTCGCCGAGCACCCGGACTACCGCAACAACGAGCTTCGGGTCCGCAACCGGGGCGTGCTCGTGCCCGAGCTCGGCCGCCGCACCGCCCGCTACCGCCGCGACGACCTCCTGGCGAAGCTCGGGGCGCTGAAGGTGCCGGCGGGGCCGGTCAACACCATCGCCGACGTTTTTGCCGACCCGCAGGTCCTCGCCCGAAAGATCCGGGTCGACCTGCCGGCGCCGGAGGCGAAGGCGGGCGTCGTCCCGACGCTGCGCTCGCCCATCGTCATGGACGGCGAGCCGATGGTGTCGCAGCGCCCCTCCCCGCGCCTCGGCGCCCACACGCAAGAAGTCCTGAACGACCCCGCCTGGGGCGGCCGACCCGAGGAAGCACGATGACCCAAAAGACCCGCACCGGGGGGCAGATCCTCGTCGACCAGCTCGTCCTGCACGGGGTCGACCACCTGTTCTGCGTGCCCGGCGAGAGCTACCTCGCCGCCCTCGACGCGCTCCACGACGCCGACATCGCCGTCACCGTCTGCCGGCAGGAGGGCGGGGCCGCGATGATGGCCGAGGCCTACGGCAAGCTCACGGGAAAGCCGGGCATCTGCTTCGTCACCCGCGGCCCCGGCGCCACCAACGCCTCGCCCGGCCTGCACATCGCCCGCCAGGATTCCTCGCCGATGATCCTGTTCGTCGGCCAGGTCGCCCGCGGCATGCGCGAGCGCGAGGCTTTTCAGGAGCTCGACTACCGGGCCGTGTTCGGCACCATCGCCAAGTGGGTGACCGAGGTCGAGGACCCGGCCCGCTTCCCCGAGCTCGTCTCCCGCGCCTTCCAGGTGGCGACGAGCGGGCGCCCCGGCCCGGTGGTGATCGCGCTGCCGGAGGACACGCTCACCGACGAAGCCGCGGTGCCCGACGCGCCGGCCTTCGAGCCGGTCGAGACCCATCCGGGCCCCGGCCAGATGGCGGAGCTGCAGAAGCTCCTCTGGGCGGCGGATCGGCCGATCGCCATCATCGGCGGCAGCCGCTGGTCGGAGGACGCGGTGCGGCGCTTCACCCGCTTCGCCGAGCGCTTCGCGCTGCCCGTCGTGTGCTCCTTCCGCCGGCAGATGCTCTTTTCCGCCGAGCACCCCTGCTACGCCGGCGACCTCGGCCTCGGGGTCAATCCGAAGCTCACCGCCCGCATCAAGGATTCGGACCTCGTCCTCCTGGTCGGCGGGCGCATGTCCGAGATCCCGTCGCAGAGCTACACGCTGTTCGACATCCCGACCCCGCGCCAGCCCCTCGTCCACGTCCATCCGGACCCCGGCGAGATCGACCGCGTCTACCGGGCGCGCCTGCCGGTGAACGCCTCGCCGAACGCCTTCACGGCCGCGCTCGAGGCGGTGCAGCCGCCGAACGACGTGGTCTGGCGCGACCGCACCCGCGCCGCGCACGAGGAGTACCTCGCCTGGAGCGACCCGAAGCCGATCCGGCTGCCCGGCGATCTGCAGATGGGCCCGATCATGGCCCATCTGCGGGAGGCGCTGCCCGCCGACACGATCATGACCAACGGGGCCGGCAACTTCTCCGCCTGGGTGCACCGGTTCTGGCCCTTCCGCCACTACGCGACCCAGCTCGCGCCGACCTCCGGGTCGATGGGCTACTCGGTCCCCTCCGCCGTGGCGGCGAAGCGGCTCTTCCCGCAGCGGCCCGTGGTCTGCTTCGCGGGCGACGGCGACTTCCTGATGAACGGCCAGGAATTCGCGACCGCGGTCCAGTACGACCTGCCGATCGTCGTCGTCGTGCTCGACAACGGCATGTACGGCACCATCCGCATGCACCAGGAGCGGGAATATCCGGGCCGGGTGTCGGCCACCATGCTGAAGAACCCGGACTTCGCCGATTACGCCCGCGCCTTCGGCGGCCACGGCGAGCGGGTCGAGCGGACGCAGGATTTCGCCCCGGCCTTCGAGCGCGCTGTGAAGAGCGGCAAGCCGGCGATCCTGCACTGCCTGATCGACCCCGAGGCGATCACGCCGACGACGACGCTCACCGCCATCCGCGACAAGGCCCGCAAGGGCTGAGGCGCCGTTCGCGCCTGGAGGTCTCCATGAGCCTGCGCACCAACCGGCCCATCGACGGCGGGCGGCTGTGGGACAGCCTCATGGCCATGGCCGAGATCGGCGCCACGGCGAAGGGCGGCGTGCGCCGCATCGCCCTGTCCGACCTCGACCGTCAGGGCCGGGACCGTTTTCGCGAATGGTGCGAGGCGGCCGGGCTCGCGGTGCGGGTCGACGCCATGGGCAACATGTTCGCCCGCCGGGAGGGGCGCGACCCGTCCCGCCCGCCGGTCCTGTTCGGCAGCCATCTCGACAGCCAGCCGAGCGGCGGCAAGTTCGACGGGGCGCTGGGCGTCATCGCCGGGCTCGAGGTGATGCGCACCCTCGAAGACCTGAACATCGTCACCGAGGCGCCCCTCGAACTCGTCAACTGGACCGACGAGGAGGGCTCGCGCTTCGGCCACAGCCTGATGGGGAGCGGCGTCTGGGCCGGGGTGTTCGACCACGACAAGACCCGTGCGCTCACCGACCTCGACGGCGTCACGGTGGCGGAGGCCCTGGAGAAGACGGGGATCGGCGGGCCGGAGGCGCCGCGGGCCTTTCCGGCCGATGCCTATTTCGAGCTGCATATCGAGCAGGGCCCGATCCTCGAGCGCGAGGGCAAGGCGATCGGCATCGTCACCGGGGCGCAGGCGCAGGTCTGGTACGACGCGGTGGTGACCGGGCAGGAGGCCCATGCGGGCACGACGCCGCCCGCCGCCCGCAAGGACGCCCTCGTCGCCATGGCCCGCATCGTCGATCTCGTCGACCGGCTGATGCGCGCCCGCGGCGAGGACGGGCGCGGCACCGTCGGCCAGGTCGCCGTGCTCCCGAACAGCCGCAACGTCATCCCCGGCGAGGTGCGCTTCTCGGTCGAGTTCCGGCACTGGAACGGCGACGAGGTCGACCGGGTCGACGCCGAGTTCCGCGCCGAGGCGGAGGCGATCGCCCGCGCCTGCGGGACGCAGCTTTCGCTGCACCGCCTGTTCCGCATCCCGCCGCAGCCCTTCGACCCGGCCTGCGTCGACCTCGTCCGCAAGGCCGCCGCCCGCCTCGGCCTCTCGGCCCGGGAGATCGTGTCGGGCGCCGCCCACGACGCGGTCTACGTCGCGACCCGCATTCCCACCGCCATGATCTTCACCCCCTGCAAGGACGGCCTCTCCCACAACGAGGCCGAGTCGATCCTCCCCGAAGAAGCCGAGGCCGGCTGCCAGGTCCTGTTCGAGGTCGTGGTGGAGCGCGCCAACGCGCCCCGGTGAGGGCGCCTCACTTCGCCCCGGCCCGCATCGCGTAGGCCGCGAGCACGGCGCCGCAGGCGACGATCAGGCCGCCGAGCCAGGTCGCGGCGGGGTAGGCCTCGCCGAGCAGGAACGTGCCGGAGACGAGGCCGACGGCGGCGCCGACATAGCCGATCTGGCTGAGATAGACCGGGCCGCCGACCTGCTGCAGGCGGAAATAGAGGGCGAACATGCCGGCGCTGGCGACGATCTGGGCGGCGGCCAGCGGGACGACACGGGCCAGGGCCGAAAGAGCGCCGGCGCCGCCCTCCAGGATCGCCAGCGCGAGGAGGAGGAGCGCGGCGAAGCCGTTGGTGCCGACGGCGAGCGACAGGGCGTCGGCCGCCGGCGGCCAGTCGACCGTGCGGTAGACGTTGCCGGCCGCGAGCAGCGCCGGGACGAGAAGGGCGAGGCCGATCCAGAGCGGATCGGCCGGAAGGTCGACCCGGCCGCGGGAGAACACGATGAGGAGCGCGCCGACGAAGCCGAGGGCGAGGCCCGCGAGGCCGAAGGCGTTCGGCCGGCGCAGGCCCCACAGGGACGACAGGGCGAGCGTCAGGACCGGGGACAGGGTGAACATCACGGCGGTGAAGCCGGCCCCGAGGCGCGGGATCGCGGCGAAGACGATCACGTTCGGCGCCACGAAGGAGATCGTCCCGGCGACGGCGTAGTAGCGCAGGCTGTGCGCGTCCCGGGGCGGGGGGCGGCGCGACACCAGCGCCGCCGCCCCGAGCACCAGGCTCGCTCCGGCGGCGATCAGCAGCGCCCACGCGACCGGCGGCACGCCGGCCTCCGCCGCGAGCTTGCCGAGCGGGAAGGTCGCGCCGAACAGCCCGCCGGTGCCGAGCAGCAGGAGGGGCGCGCCGGCCCGCGAACCGGGCCGCCGGGACGCGTTCACGATCCGCGCAACGCCTTCGGCACCGGCCGCTCGGCGGTCGCCTTGTCCCAGGCGTGGGCCGCGATTCTCCAGGCGCCGCCGTCCTTCAGGAGAAGGTAGGCGCTCACGTCGCGGTTCACCTCGGATTCGTTCTCGAGCATTTCCGACGCGGCGAGCGCAACCGCGACGTTTCCGAAGTGGAGGACCTGCATGCCGGTCGTCCTCTCCTCGAAACTGTGCAGCTTCTCCGCGACGCCGTTCATGCGCTGGATGAAGGCTTCGAGGGTCTGCCGGCGCACGGGTCGCGCCGCGGCAAAGAGCGAGGCCTCGGGATGGAAGTCGGCCGAGAACCTGTCCCAGTCGGGCCGCGTGCCCGGTTTCCATCGCAGCGCGTCGAAATGTGCACCGACGAGCGCCTCGATCTGACGCCGATCGTCGTCCTGAGCGGAAGTCATCGGAACCCTCGGCTGCCGATCGGACCAGGATAGCACAGGCCGGGACGCCGCGGACCGGTCCCGTCGCTCGACCGCGGGTCGGCGCTAACCGCGGCCGCCGCCCATCCGCCCGGCGAGGGCCGGCGACAATCCGACGGTCTCGACCGGCGGCGGCGCGGCGAGGGAGCCCCGTTCGGCCTTGCGCGGCCCCAGAGCCGCCGCGGCGGCCGCGGCCCGGGCGCCGGCGGCGACGGAGCATAGGACCGGCACCGGCACGCCGGCGATCCGCTCCGCGAGCCCGGCGAGGCCCGCCCCGCCGAGAATCACCGCCTCGGCCCCGTCGGCGGCGCAGTCGCGGCAGGCCCGCGCCAGCATGCCGAGCGCCCCATCGGGGTCTCGGGCGATCTCGGCCCCGGTCGGGGCGACGGTGCGGATGCCGGCGAGGCGCGCCGACAGGCCGAGGGCCGCCACGAACTCCTCCAGCATCGGCCCCCAGCGCTCGCCGCCGGTGACGATGGCGAAGCGGCGCCCGAGGGTGCAGGCGAGGTGGCAGGACGCCTCCGCCATGCCGACGACCGGCACGGACGCGAGTTCCTTGAGGGCGAGGAGTCCCGGATCGCCGAAACAGGCGAGATAGACCGCGTCGCAGCCCTCCCCATGCTCGGCATAGGCGTCCAGCGCCGCGTGGGCGGCGACGGCGGCGGCGGCCCGGCTCGCGATATAGCGCGCGCCGAAGCGTCCCGTCGCCGGGACGAACTGCGCCTCCGGCACCGCCGCCGCGGCGGCCCGCGTCACGGCCTCGGTGATGGCGGGGGTCGTGTTCGGGTTGATCAGGAGGATGCGCATGCGCGCCCGCTCAGGAGGGCGCCGGCTGCGGGGGCGGCGCCGCCGGGCCCGGGCGCCAGACCTGCATCCCGATCACCAGGGCGCCGATGAGGAGGCCCGCGGTCGCCGTGTAGCCGATGGTGAGCCCGAGGAGGGAGCGGGCGAGGGCCTCGATCAGCATCGGCAGGACGAGGAGGAGCCCGGCGAGGAGGAGGAGCAGGCGCTCGATCCGGGTCGTGCGCCGAAGGGCCCAGCCTTGCGCCGCGCCGGCGAGGAGCAGCATGCCGATCGCGGCCTTGGCCACCACCAGGCCCACGTCGAGCCAGGTGCCGCCCTTCGGGACGTGCAGGAGCAGCCCGACCCCGAGCGGGTCGAGCACGAAGACGAACGGCAGCAGGAAGGCCGGCATGGTGTATTTCCAGGCCTGCAGGGTGGTCTTGTAGGGGTCGCCCCCGGTGATCGCCGCCGCGGCGAAGGGGGACAGCGCCGTCGGCGGCGAGACCTCCGACAGGACGGCGTAGTAGAAGATGAACATGTGGGCGGCGAAGTCCGGCACCCCGAGCTTGATCAGGGCCGGGGCCGCGATCACCGCGCACATGATGTACGAGGCGGTGACCGGCACGGCGAGGCCGACGATCCACACGATCGCCCCGGTGAAGATGGTGGTGAGCAGGAGGCTTCCCTGCGCGTAGCCGATGATGATGTCGGCGAAGCGCTGGGCGAGGCCGGTCAGGGTCACCACGCCGACGATGATCCCGGCGGTGGCGCAGGTCGCGGCGACGTTGAGCACCCCGGTGGTGCCGTCGCGCATGGCGCCGACGAAGCGGGCCGCCGCCGGCGCCCGCTCGGGACGCGCGATGCCGATCGCCGCCGCCCCGGCGAGCGGCGCGAGGAGCAGGATCCAGATCAGCCCCATCAGGTCGGCCGCCCCCGGGACCCGGAGGAGGTCGAGCACCACGATGACGAGGGCGGCGGCGAGCGGCAGCGCCGCCCACCAGGGCACCATGGCGGTGTCGGAGCGCAGCGTGCTCGTCGCCATGGCGAGCATGGTCGCCCAGAACACCGCCAGGACCGGCGAGAAGCCGAGCAGCATGAAGCCGATGATCGAGACGAGCGAGCCGAAGTGGAACCAGTAGCGCTTCGTGAGCTGCCAGAGCTGGCCCTTGGCGACCAGCACCTCGCCCGAGCCGCCGTTGCGGCGGGCGTCGACCTCGACCATGCAGAAGATGGAGAAGTAGTAGAGGACGGTCGGGAACACCGCCATCAGGATCACGTCGAAATACGAGATCTTGAGGAACTCGGCGATGAGGAAGGCGGCCGCGCCGAGCACCGGCGGCGAGATGATGGCGCCGATGCCGCCGGCCGAGAGGAGCCCGCCGGCGGCGTTCTTCTCGTAGCCGGCCTTCTCCAGGAGCGGGTAGGCGACCGTGCCGATCGTCACCGTGGTGGCGACGCCCGAGCCCGACGGGCCGCCGAGGAGGAACGAGGACAGGACGACCGAGCGGCCGGCGGCGTTGCGCTTGCCGCCCATGGCGGCGAAGGAGAAGTCGATGAAGAAGCGCCCGGCGCCCGAATGGTGCAGCACCGCGCCGAAGATCGTGAACAGGATGATCAGGCTCGAGGCGACGTCGACCGTGGTGCCGAAGATGCCCTCGAGCGTCATGTAGAGGTGGGCGACGAGGTCCTCGAGGGCATAGCCCCGGTGGGTCCAGGGCGGCGGCAGGTGGTTCCCGAAGATGGCGTAGAGCAGGAAGGCGATCGCCACGAGGGGCATGATCAGGCCGGTCGCCCGCCGCGTGCCTTCGAGGAGGAGGACGATGAGGGCGACGCCGACGAGGTAGTCGGTCGTGGTCGGCATGGTCGCCCGATCGCCGAAATAGGCGCCCTGCGACAGCATGTAGAGGACGACCCCGGCGCTCGCCGCCGCGAGAAGCCAGTCCCAGAAGCGGATGCGGTCCCGGAACCGGTGCGCCATCGGGAACAGGAGGAAGCACAGGACCAGCACCATGCCGACATGGCTCGGCCGCAGGATGTGGGCCGGCACGATCTCGAAGGCGGCGTAGAGGTGGAAGAACGACACCCCGACCGCCATCGCCGTGATGGCGACGCCGACCCAGCCGCCGAGCCGGTTGAAGGCGCCTTCCTCCTCCTCGATGTAGCGCTCGATCTTTTCGCGCGCCTCCTCGGGCAGGGCCTCGACGCCCTCGACGAGGCGCGGCTCGGTCTTGATCAGGGTGTTTTCCAAACGCCTGTCCCCCCGCGGGCGCGCGGCCCGCGCATGTCCGTCGCGGAAAGGGAGGCGGCCGTGGCCGCCTCGGTCCCGAGGCCTAGTCGACCTTGATGCCCTTTTCCTTGAAATACTTGAGGGCGCCCGGGTGCCACGGGATGCCGGCCCGGTTCGAGGTCTGCCATTCCGGCTTGATGTTGAGCGCTTCCTTGTGCACCTGGGCCAGGTCCTCGCGCTTCTCCATCACGATCCGGGTGATGTCGTAGGCGAGGTCGTCCGGCATGGCGGCGTTGACCGCGAGGATGTTCCAGACGGTGTTGTTCTGCGCGTCCTTGTCCATGCCCTTGTAGGTGTCGGCCGGGATCGTCGCCTCGGCGTAGAGCTGGCCCCACTTGGCGTTCATCTTCGGGGTCAGGTGGGCGATGTCGATGATCTTGATCTTGGTGTTGGGCGTCGTGGCGAGGTCGGTGACCGCTGCCGTCGGCAGGCCGCCGACCCAGAAGAAGGCCTCGATCTTCTTGTCCTTGAGGGCGTTCACGCTCTCGGCCACGCCGAGGCGCTCCTTGCGGATGTCGGTCTCGTGGTTGAGGCCCGCCGCCTCGAGCACCCGGTTGGCGTAGACCTCCGTGGCGCTGCCCGGCGACCCCGTGGAGACGCGGCGGCCCTTGAGATCCTCGGTCTTGGCGATGCCGGTACCCTCGACGGTCACGAGGTGCATGTGGTTCGGGTAGAGCACCGCGAGCGCCCGGATCGGCAGCTTGGTCGGGAACTTGTCGCGGGCGTTGACCGCGTCCCAGGCGGCGTCGACCTGGCTGAAGGCGATGTCGGCCTTGTTCTGGCCGATGAGCTGGAGGTTGGCGACCGAGCCGCCGGTGACCTGTGCGGTCGCCGACACCCCGGGCAGCTCCTTGCCCAGGATGCTGCCGAGCCCGCCGCCGAGCGGGTAGTACACGCCGCCGGTGCCCCCGGTGGCGATGGACAGGATCTTCTGCTGCGCCCCTGCCGGCCCGGCCAGGGCCAGCGCTCCGGCGGTGACGGCACCCGCAACCCACGCGATCGCACGCATCGGCTTTCCTCCCTCGTTGGAGCTCTTCCGCCGCAGCGGAGGCCCGCTTTCCTTTACGGGACGCATTCAATCCCGCTGCCGCCGCTCACGTCAAACGCTTATTGCCGTTGAGGCCGGCGGCGCGACCGATTAGTGCGGAGGAACCCTGGGTGAGGATCGGGACGATGGACGGTCGGGTGGCGGTGGTCACCGGCGCGGCGCGGGGGATCGGCCTCGCGACCGCGAAGCGCTTCCTCGCGGAGGGCTGGCGCGTCGCCCTCCTCGACATCGACGGGGAGACCCTCGCGGCGGCGGCCGCCGGGCTCGAGCCCGAGGCGGTGCTGCCCCTCGTCTGCGACGTGGCCGAGCCCGGGCCGGTGGCGGAGGCGTTCGAGCGCATCGACGGGCGGTTCGGGCGCATCGACGCCCTCGTCAACAACGCCGGGGTGGCGGTTTTCAAGCTGCTCCTCGAAACCACCTTCGCGGAGTGGAACCGGGTGCTCGCGGTCAATCTCGGAGGGCCGTTCCTGTGCGTCCAGGCGGCGGCGCCGGTCATGGCGCGCGGCGGCGGCGGCGCGGTCGTCAACGTCACCTCGATCTCGGGCCTGCGCGCCTCGACGCTTCGGGTCGCCTACGGCACCAGCAAGGCGGCCCTCGCCCATCTCACCCGCCAGCAGGCGGCCGAGCTCGCGGGCTTCGGCATCCGGGTGAACGCGGTGGCGCCGGGGCCGGTCGACACCGCCATGGCGAAGGCGGTGCACACGCCGGCGATCCGGGCCGACTACCACGACGCCATTCCCCTCGAGCGGTACGGGCTCGAGGAGGAGCTCGCCGAAGCGATCTTCTTCCTGTGCAGCGATCGGGCGAGCTACGTCACCGGGCAGGAGCTCGCCGTCGACGGGGGCTTCGACGCCACCGGCATCGGCCTTGCGACCCTGCGCGGCCGCCGGCGGGCGGAATAGCCCACAAATCCTTGTGGCCGGCCACGGTTTTCCCGCTATAGGGCCCGCATGGATCTGATCACCTCGACGGACGCGCTCGCCGACGCCTGCCGGCGCCTCGCCGCGCAACCCTTCGTGACCGTCGACACGGAGTTCATGCGCGAGACCACCTACTATCCCAAGCTCTGCCTCATCCAGATGGCGAGCGAGGAGGACGCCCTCATCGTCGACCCGCTCGCGCCGGGACTCGACCTCGCCCCATTCCTGGCGCTGATGGCCGACGAGCGCGTCACCAAGGTCTTCCACTCCGCCCGCCAAGACCTCGAAATCGTCTGGAACATGGGCGGGCTGCTGCCGGCGCCGCTGTTCGACACGCAGGTCGCCGCCATGGTGTGCGGCTACGGCGAGTCGGTGTCCTACGAGCAGCTCGTCAACGACCTCGCCAAGGCCCGCATCGACAAGTCCTCGCGCTTCACCGACTGGTCGCGCCGGCCGCTCAGCCAGGCCCAGCTCGCCTACGCCCTCTCGGACGTGGTCCATCTCGTCACGGTCTACCGCAAGCTCCGCGCGCAGCTCGAGGAGAACGGGCGCATCGCCTGGCTCGCCGAGGAGATGGCGGTGCTGACGAATCCGGAGACCTATCGCGGCGACCCGGACAACGCCTGGCGGCGCCTGTCCGGGCGCATGCGCAAGGCCAAGGAGATCGCCGTCCTGATGGAGGTCGCCGCCTGGCGCGAGCGCGAGGCCCAGAGCCGGGACGTGCCGCGCGGCCGCGTCCTCAAGGACGAGGCGGTGATCGACCTCGCGGTCTCCGCGCCGCGCAATGCGGAGGCGCTGGCGCGCCTGCGCTCGATCCCGCAGGGTTTCGAGCGCTCCCGGGCCGCCGGCGACATCCTGGCCGCGGTCGAGCGCGGGCTCGAGCGGGACCCCAAGACCGTGCCGCTGCCCGAGCGGGCGCGGCAGCGGGCCGCCAACGGGGCGGTCGTCGAGCTCCTCAAGGTGCTCCTGAAGGCGGTGAGCGAGGCCGAGGGGGTCGCCCCGAAGATCATCGCCACCACCGACGACCTCGAGGCAGTCGCCGCGGACGGGGAGGCCGACGTGCCGGTGCTGCGCGGCTGGCGGCGCCAGCTCTTCGGCGAACGGGCGCTCGCCCTGAAGGCGGGCCGCCTCGGCCTCTCGATCGAGGAGGGCCGGGTCGTGGTCCGCCCGATCGAGGTCACCTGACCTCGATCACCGCCTCGATGCCCAAGAGCTTGGCGAGCTGGTGCATGCGGTTCATGAGGCGCTCGCTCGCCAGCGCCTCCATGTCCTTGGGCAGCTGCAGCACGATCTCGCCGCCGCGGGCGAAGAGCGGCGTGCGCGGAAGAATCCCCTCCATCGCCACCGAGACCGGATAGGCGACGCGCATCATGGCGGCGAGCAGGCGCGCCCGCTCGTAGAGCCGCGGCCCGGCGACGTCCCGCAGCCGCGACGCCGAGCCGTCCGACGAGAGCCCGTCGTGGCGCAGGTAGATCGACAGGGCGAGATAGGCCCGGCCCGGATGGTCGATGGCCACGAAGGCGGACTGGGCGATGATGCCGAAGCTCTGCTCGCCCCGGTAGTCGGGGTGGGCGCGCCAGCCGATGTCGGCGAGGAGGCAGGCGGCCTGCCGGTAGCGGCGCTCGTCGACGGTCTCGGGCAGGGCGAGGGATGCGACGAACCGGTCGGTCCAGTCGCAAAGCTCCTCCCCGTGGCGGGGGGAGCGCGAGCGCAGGAGGTTGAGTTCGGCCGCCGCCGAGAGCAGCGGGTCCTGCTTGCGGGTCTCGGGATCGAGGTCGGCGTAGAGCAGGCCCTCGCGCACCCCCAGGGCCGAAACGGTGACGTCGCGCGGCTGCCCGGCCCGGATGATCTCCTCGAGCACCAGCGCCCCGTAGGCGAGGAGCGGCCGGCGGGCCTCGGAGATGCCGTCGACCGCCTTGAGGCTCTGGGTGTCGACCCGCTCGACCATCTTGAGGAAGTCCATCCCGTCGGCCGGGTCGATGGCGTAGCCGTGCATGACGTGGAGGGGGTAGTCGCGGGCGGCCTGGTGGAGCTTGGCGAGTGCCCGCCAGGTGCCGCCGACGGCGTAGAAGCTGCGCCCCCGCAGCCGCCCGAGAGGCGCCGCCTTCTCCAGCGCGTCCCGCACGATCTTGCGGGCCTTGCGGGTCGAGCTGCCGCTGAGATCCTGCAGGGCGAGGCCGCCGAGCGGCAGGGTCACCCCCTCGCCGATCCGGTCGCCGGCGACGTCGACGAGTTCGAGGCTGCCGCCGCCGAGGTCGCCGACCACCCCGTCCGGGTCGTGGAAGCCGGAGACGACGCCGAGCGCCGACAGCTCCGCCTCCTCGGCGCCGGACAAAAGCTCGATCTCGCAGCCGCAGGCGTCCGCCGCCGCCTGCAGGAAGGCAGGACCGTTGGCCGCGTCCCGGGCGGCCGCGGTGGCGAGCACCCGGCGCTCGGCGACGTGCATCGTGTCGCACAGGACCCGGAAGCGGGCGAGCGCGCGCAGCGCCCGGTCCATCGCCTCCTGCGGCAGGCGGCCGGTCGTGGCGACGCCGCGGCCGAGGCCGCACAGGACCTTCTCGTTGTAGAGCGGCGTCGGCGCCCGGGTCGGCCCCTCGTAGGCGACGAGGCGCACCGAGTTCGAGCCGATGTCGATGATGGCGATCGGCCGCCCGACGGCGAGGCGCCCCTGGGCGGGCGCGGGCCTGGCGGGCCGGTCAAGCACGCTGGCCCCGCTTCAACGGTTTCGGGCTCGACGTCTTGAGCGACTTGCCGCGCCCCGACAGGCTCGGGTTGGTCATGAAGTACTTGTGGGCGTTGAACGCCTCCTCGCCCGCCGCCGGGGCCAGGCGCTCGCTCGCGCCGGAGCCGAGCACCTTCCAGCTCTGCTCGTTGTCGAGGAGATTGGCGATCATGATCTGATCGAGCACCTGCTGGTGCACGGTCGGGTTGACGATCGGCAACAGGGCCTCCACGCGCCGGTCGAGGTTGCGGGGCATCAGGTCGGCGGAGGACAGATAGACGTGCGCCTTCGCGCTCGGAAGCCCGTGGCCGTTGCCGAAGGCGTAGATCCGCGTGTGTTCGAGGAAGCGCCCGACGATCGACTTGACCCGGATGTTGTCGGAGAGGCCCTTCACCCCGGGGCGCAGGCAGCAGATGCCGCGCACGACGAGGTCGACCTGCACGCCCGCCTCGCTCGCCGCGTAGAGCGCGTCGATGACCGCGGCGTCGACGAGGGAGTTGCACTTGCCCCAGATCGCCCCGGGCCGCCCGGCCCTGGCATGGGCGATCTCCTCGTCGATGTGGTCGAGGAGGCGCTTCTTCAGGGTCACCGGCGAGACCGCCATCCGCTCGAGCTCCGCCGGCTCGGCGTAGCCGGTGACGAAGTTGAAGATGCGGCCCACGTCCCGGCCGTAGACCGGGTCGGCGGTGAAGAAGGACAGGTCCGTGTAGATCTTGGCCGTGACCGGGTGGTAGTTGCCGGTGCCCACGTGGCAATAGGTGACGAGCTGCCCGCCCTCGCGGCGCACCACCAGCGACAGCTTGGCGTGGGTCTTCAGCTCGATGAACCCGAACACCACCTGCGCGCCGGCCCGTTCGAGGTTGCGCGCCCAGCGGATGTTCGCCTCCTCGTCGAAGCGGGCCTTGAGCTCGACGAGCGCCGTGACCGATTTTCCCGCCTCCGCCGCCTCGGCGAGCGCCGCGACGATCGGGGAATCGGGCGAGGTCCGGTAGAGCGTCTGCTTGATCGCGACCACGTTCGGGTCGCGGGCGGCCTGCTGCAGGAACTGCACCACCACGTCGAAGGACTCGTACGGGTGGTGGACGACGATGTCCTTCTGCCGGATCGCCGCGAAGCAGTCGCCGCCGTGCTCGCGCACCCGCTCCGGGAAGCGGGGATTGTAGGGCTTGAACTTGAGGTCCGGCCGGTCGAGGGCGACGAGCTGGGACAGCTCGTTGAGGGCGAGCATGCCCTCGACCACGAAGACCTCCTCGTCCGGGATCTCGAGCTCCTCGGCGACGAAGGCGCGGATGTCCTCGGGGATCGCGGCCTCGACCTCGAGGCGGATGACGCTGCCGCGCCGGCGCTGCTTGAGGGCGCTCTCGTAGAGGCGCACGAGGTCCTCGGCCTCCTCCTCGACCTCGATGTCGGAATCGCGGATGACCCGGAAGCCGCCCTGGCCCTGGACCTTGTAGCCGGGGAAGAGCCGGCTCGTGAACAGCACCACGACCTGTTCGAGGGCGATGAAGCGGGTGGCGCCGGTCTCGGCGAAGTCGGGCAGGCGGATGAAGCGGTCGACCTTGCTCGGCAGGCGGATCAGGGCCTTGAGCACCTGGCCGTCCCGCGGCCGCACGAGCTTGAGCGCGATCGAGGCGCCGAGATTGGGGATGAACGGAAACGGGTGCGCCGGGTCGATGGCGAGCGGCGTCAGGACCGGGAAGACGTAGCTGTGGAAGTAGTCGTCGAGCCAGCGCAGCTCGTGCTCCGTGAGCGCGCCGGAATCGACGAGGACGATGCCTTCGTCGAAGAGGCAGTCCTTGAGCTCCTGCCAGCGCCGCTGCTGGTCCCGGGCGAGGGTCGACACCTCCGCGGTGATGAGCGCGAGCTGCTCCTGCGGGGTGCGCCCGTCCTGGGACGGGCTCGCCACCCCGGAGCGGACCTGGCCGACGAGGCCGGCGACCCGCACCATGAAGAACTCGTCGAGGTTGTTGGCCGAGATCGACAGGAAGCGCAGCTGTTCGAGGAGGGGGTGGTTGCGGTTCGACGCCTCCTCCAGCACGCGCCGGTTGAACTGCAGCCAGGACAGCTCCCGGTTGACGAAGCGCTGGGGCGAGGCGCGCAGGACCGCCGGATCGGCCCCGTCCGCGCCGGCGGCGCCGGACGCGACGGCCCGCGGCGGGCTCTCCTCGAGCGCCGTCTCCTCCCGGACCGCCGCAGCGCGCACGTCCTCTCCCCCGCCCGCCTTGGCCCGGCGGGGCGGGGATTGCACCACGGTTGCGCGACGTTTCGGTGACGGTGCGTCCACGGCCTATTCGTCCTCGTCCACGGCGGTTCCGACGAGCTCGGCCGCCATCGGCCGGGTGATGCGGCGCCCCCGGCTCAGGGCCTCCCGGTCGAGGGCCGCCACCACCGCCGCCGCCGCGGCGAGGGAGCGCTCGATGCGCAGCGTCAGGAAATCGACAACGGTCGTGTCGATCACGAGTTGCCGGTCGACGAACAGCTTGACGAGCACCGCCCGCAGGAGCGCGTCGTCGGGCGGTTCGAGGGCGACGGTCGGGGCGAGCCGCAGGCGGGACAGGAGGTCCGGCGTGCGCAGGCGGAGGCGCTCGGCCGGCGCAGCGCAGGTGAGGAGAACGGAGCATCGCCGCTCCCGGGCGAGGTTGAGGAGGTGGAACAGGGCCGCCTCGTCGACCTCCGCGCCGACGTCCTCGATCACGAGGGCGCCCGTCGACACGAGCTGCGGCACCCGCGGCCCGGTCACCTCGAAGGCGTCCACGGTCCAGGCCTTGGCGGCGGCGGCCCAGATCGCGGCGAGGTGGCTCTTGCCGCTGCCGGGGGGGCCCGTGAGGACGAGAACCGGGTCGGGCCAGTCGGGCCAGCGCTCGATCAGGGCGTAGGCCTGCGCGTTCGAGGGGCTGACCAGAAAATCCTCGCGGCCGTAGCGGGGCGCGAGCGGGAGCTCGAGGGCGAGCTGCTTCGGGCCGTCACGCATCGGGGGCGCCCCCGTGGTAGAGCCGGCTTCCGAGGTACTGCTGCAGGGCGAAGCGCGCGAGCACCCCCGTGGCGGCGGCCAGCGGCACGGCGAGGAGCAGCCCCACGAAGCCGAACAGGGAGCCGAAGGCGAACAGGGCGAACATCAGCCAGACCGGGTGCAGCCCGACAGAGGCGCCGACGAGCTTCGGCGACAGGATGTTTCCTTCGACGAACTGCCCGGCGAAGAAGATGGCCAGCGTCGCCAGGATCCACGTCCAGTCGGGCCAGAACTGCACCACCGCGACCCCGACCGACAGGATGAGCCCGGTGAGCGAGCCCACATAGGGGATGAAGCTGAGGAGCCCCGCCGCCAGCCCGATCAGCACGCCGAAATTGAGCCCGATCGCCCACAGGGCGACGGCGTAGAAGGTGCCGAGGATCAGGCACACCGCCGCCTGGCCGCGCAAGAAGCCGGCGATGGCCGCGTCGATCTCGCGGGCGAGCCGGCGCACCGTCGGGCGCTGGCGCAGGGGCACCCACGAATCGATCGTGGCGATCATCCGGTCCCAGTCGACAAGGAGGTAGAAGGCGACGACCGGGGTCACCACCAGGAGCCCGAACACGTTCAGGAGGGCCTCGCCGCCGGTCCACAGGCCCTGCAGGAACGCGAGCAGCCACTTCGCCCCCTGCCCGACGATCTCTCCGACCGATTGCTGCATGTCGGCGAGCGCGCTCGGTCCCCCGAAGCGCTCGAAGAGGGGCCCGCCGTACTCCACCGCGAGGGCCTGCAGGCGCGCGACGTAGTGGGGCAGGCGGACCAGGAAGGCCTGGATCTGGCTCGCCGCGAACGGGATCACCAGCACCAGGACGAGGACGAACAGGAACAGGAACGCCGCGAGGATCGCCAGCGTCGCCCCGAGCCGGCCGATCCCGAGGCGCTCGATCCGGTCGGCGAGGGGGTCGAGGAGGTAGGCGAGGGCGAGCCCGGCGACGAACGGGAGCAGGATGCCCCGGAAGATCCACAGGGCCAGGACCAGGGCGACGAAGGCCCCGACCCAGAAGGCGACCTGGCGCTGGACGCTCACGGCTCCTCCGTCATGTGCCGCAGCCAGCGGGCCAGATAGGCGGCGCCCGAGGCGACCGTCAGCGCCGCCACCACGGGCATCAGCACCCGGTCGATCCCCCACAGCCCGAGCGCGAAGGCGAGCTTGAACAGGACCAGCGCGGCGAAGCCGATCTGCACCGCCGTGTTGAGCTTCGACACCCACATCGGCTTGATCGCCACCGGGCGCTGCATCAGCCAGGAGATCATGATCGCCGACAGGATCAGGAGGTCGCGGGAGACGATGAGGATCACGAGCCAGGCCGGCAGCACCGCGACCACCGCCAGGGCGACGTAGATCGAGACGAGCAGCGCCTTGTCGGCGAGGGGGTCGATATGGGCGCCGAACTCGCTGCGCATGTCGAAGCGGCGGGCGATGTAGCCGTCGACCCCGTCGGACACGCCGGCCACGACGAACAGGACGAAGGCCGCCATCCAGCTGCCCTGGAGGATCATCATCACCACCAGGGGGACGATCAGGAGACGGCCGATCGTGATGAGGTTGGGCAGGGTCATCGGTCCGCGGCCACTCTAGTGCCGCGAGCGCGAAACCGCGAGGGGATGGGTTCTGGCACCGCGCGACCGGAATTGCGGGGATTTCGCGTGGAATCCCGCCCGCCCAAAGTCGGGGCCGGCGCAGCCCGGGGCCGATTGCGGCCCTTGCGCGCATGCGCTAAACGCGGCCGGACACCGAGGGAAAGAGGTCGATGGCCGACAGCAAGTATGCGCCGCACGGGGGCTACGGTCCGGAGATGGACGGGTCCGCCCATGAGGCGACGTACAGCCGTTTCGTGCATTTCACGGTGGTCGCGACCCTGTTCGTGGCCGGCTGCGTGGTCGGGCTCGCGGTCGGCGGCGTCAAGCACGCCTGGATGTCCGCCATCTTCGGGATCGTGGTGGTGCACATCGCGGCGGCGATCGCCCTGTTCGCCCCGTCCCTGCGCTGGAAGCCGGGCGCCATCGCGCTCGGACTCCTCGTCCTGATGCTGATCTTCTACTGACGTCCTTTCTCCGGCCGCCGCGTCCGCGGCGGACCTTCCGCCGAGCCAGGGGGGCCTGATGCGGATCGCGGTTCCAGCCGAAGCCGAGGGTGAGACGCGCGTCGCCGCGACCCCGGAGGTCGTGCGCAAGTACAAGGCGCTCGGCGCCGACGTGGTCGTCGAGGCGGGCGCCGGCCGGCGGGCGGGCATCCCCGACGGCGAGTTCGAGGCCGCCGGCGCGACCATCGCCGGCAGCGCCGACGAGGCCGTCCGCGACGCCGACGTCGTCCTGAAGGTGCGCCGCCCCGGCGGGCGCGAGCTGAAGGCGATGAAGCGCGGCGCCGTCGTCGTCGCGATCATGGACCCGTACGGCCAGGACGAGGCCCTCAAGGCGATGGCCGACGCCGGCGTTTCCGCCTTCGCGATGGAGCTGATGCCGCGCATCACCCGGGCGCAGGTGATGGACGTCCTGTCCTCGCAGGCGAACCTCGCCGGCTACCGGGCGGTGGTCGACGCCGCCGCCGAGTTCGGCCGGGCCCTGCCGATGATGATGACCGCCGCCGGCACCGTTCCGGCGGCCCGGGTCTTCGTCATGGGTGCGGGCGTCGCCGGCCTGCAGGCGGTCGCGACCGCCCGCCGCCTCGGCGCGGTGGTGACCGCGACCGACGTGCGCCCGGCCGCCAAGGAGCAGGTCGAGAGCCTCGGCGGCAAGTTCGTCGCCGTCGAGGACGAGGAGTTCCGCCAGGCCGAGACCGCCGGCGGCTACGCC
>DATLFZ010000278.1:0-13578 GCA_035540795.1 Beijerinckiaceae bacterium
GGGCCGCGACCCGGCGCAGGCCGCCTGGGCGCTCGGCCTCGAGCCGGCCGACATCGGCTTCGCCCGTCACCGGCCGAGCCGGCACTCGGCCGGGGTCGCCTTCGACCTCGTCCCGGTGCGCTCCCTCGAAGCGATCGGACGGGCCCGCCCGACCGAGGGCTTCGCCAAGGTCTTCGGCGACAGCGACCACGCGGCCGTCTACGTCTACACGCAGGAGACCGCCGAGCCGGAGCACCATTTCCACGCCCGCATGTTCGCGCCCACCCTCGGCGTCCCCGAGGACCCGGCGACGGGGGCGGCGGTCGCCGCCTTCGCCGGCGTGCTGATGCAGTTCGAGCCGCTGGGGGATGGGGAGCACCGCTGCACCATCGAACAGGGCTACGAGATGGGCCGGCCGAGCCAGATCGGGCTCGAGGTCGTCATCCGCAACGGCCGCCTCGCCGCGGCCGAGATCGGCGGCCACGCGGTGGTGGCGAGCGAGGGATTCTTGCGCCTGTGAGCGCGATCGCGGTCGTTCCCCTCGCCGGGCTCTCCGCGCGCCGCCTCGACGAGCCCTGGCCGTGGGCGCTGCGCAACCGCGACCTCGTCGCGGCGCACTGGGCGGCGCTCACCGGGGACAATCCAGCCCTCTACAACGGCCGCGTCCTCGTCCGCCGCCGGCACGTTCTGGAAGCGGGGCGCCTCGACCTCGGCTACGTCGAGACCGACTACGCGAGCTTCATCGCCTTTCGCGACCACGGCTTTCCGGACCCCGAGTCCGGCAACGCCTTCGCCATGGCGGCCCTGCGCGGCGCCGACGGGGCCTTCCTGCTCGGCCGCATGGGCGAGCACACCGCCAATGCCGGCAAGGTGTATTTCCCCGCCGGCACCCCCGGCCCCGAGGACGTGCTCCCCGACGGCACCGTCGACCTCGCCGGCTCCGTGCTGCGCGAACTCGAGGAGGAGACGGGCCTCCGGCCGGGGGACGTCGCCATGGACGAGGCCTGGACGGCGACCATCGCCGGCGCCCGGACGGCGCTGATGCGCGAGGTCCGCGTGCCGGAGCCGGCGGAAGCCGCGCGGGCGCGCATCCGCGCCTTCCTCGCCGGGCAGGCCAGGCCGGAACTGTCCGACATCGTGATCGTGCGAACCGTGGCCGACATCGACGAGGCGATGCCGCCCTTCATGCAGGCCTACCTGCGCGCCGCCCTTCAGCGGTAGCCGTAGCGGGACTTGGTCGCGGCGATCATCCGCCGCGCCTCGGCGTCGCGGCCGGCGGCGCAGGGGGCCGCCGCCCGGTCGACCTCCGCCGCGATGCGCCGGTGGACCGAGGCGGCGAGATTTCCGGTCTTGACGTCCCCGTCGACGATGGCGCGGAACTGGGCGATCTCGGCCGCGCAGCCGGCCTGGGCGAGGTGGATCGGCCGCTCGGGGGCCGCCGCGAGGAGGGCGAGGACCAGGGGGACGAACGTCATGGGCGGCTCCGGATTCGCCCGATTGTCTCCGGCGAGGCGCTCGGGTCAACGTCGGGCAAGTGGGAGGGCTCCTCCTTCGGCGGGTCCAGGCGCGGGTGGCCGGGACAGCCCGGCCATGACGCCGGGGAGGGAGCGGGGACGCTGCGTCGCGGCACTTTTCTGGTGCGCGGCGTGCGGGGCGCGAAGCACCCTCGGGACGCGGGTCTATAGCACGCCCCGCGCGGGCGTGGCGGAATTGGTAGACGCGCTGGATTTAGGTTCCAGTGACGAAAGTCGTGGGGGTTCGAGCCCCTCCGCCCGCACCAGGTTCCTCGGGTCGTCTTCCGGCTCCGCGACGCAGGCGGCCCACGAGGGCGGCGGGGTCGGGTTGGTTTCGAACAAGGGCGGATCGTGATGCAGGTGACGCAAACGTTGTCGGAGGGGCTGAGGCGCGAATTCGAGGTCGTGCTCCCCGTGGCGGAACTCGAGCAGCGGCTCTCGAGCGAGCTCACCACGCTCAAGGACAAGGTCCGCATCAACGGCTTCCGGCCCGGCAAGGTGCCGGTCGCCCATCTGCGCCGCCTCTACGGCCGCGCGGTGATGGCCGACGTGGTCCAGAACGCGGTCAACGAGGCCAACAAGAAGATCGTCGACGAGAACCAGCTCAAGCTCGCCCGCGAGCCCAAGATCGAGCTGCCCGAGGACAAGGACAGCGTCGAGAAGGCGCTCGAGGCCAAGGCCGACCTCACCTTCAAGGTCGAGCTCGAGGTGCTGCCGAGCTTCGAGCTCGTCGACCTCTCCGACGTGAGCGTGAAGAAGCTCGTGGCCGAGGTGCCGGAGGCCGAGGTCGACCAGACGGTCGAGCGGATGGCCAAGCAGAGCCAGCCCTACAAGGCCAAGGACGAGGGCGCCGCCGCAGAGACGGGCGACCGGGTCGTGGTGGACTTCGTCGGCACGATCGACGGGGAGGCCTTCGAGGGCGGCAAGGGCGAGAACATCCAGGTCGAGCTCGGCTCGGGCTCGTTCATTCCGGGCTTCGAGGACCAGCTTCTCGGGGCGAAGGCCGGCGAGGCGCGCAAGGTCGAGGTCACCTTCCCGCCGAACTACGCCGCGGCCCACCTCGCCGGCAAGGCGGCTTCCTTCGACGTCACCGTCAAGGAGGTCCAGGCCCCCGGGGACGTCACCATCGACGACGAGCTCGCCAAGAGCTTCGGCATGGAATCCCTCGACAAGCTCAAGGACGCGGTCCGCTCGGCGATCCGCCGCGACTACGACGGCCATTCCCGCCGCAAGCTCAAGAAGGAGCTTCTGGACGCGCTCGACGCCAAGTACGGGTTCGACCTTCCCGCGAGCCTCGTCGAGCAGGAATTCGCGTCGGTGTGGTCGCAGGTCGAGGGCGACCTCAAGAGCGCCGGGCGCACCTTCGCCGACGAGAACACGACGGAGGAGGAGGCTCGCGCCGAGTACCGGCGCATCGCCGAGCGCCGGGTGCGGCTCGGCCTCGTCCTTGCGCAGATCGGCGACAAGGCCGATATCAAGGTCTCCGACGACGAGGTCACGCGAGCCCTCGTCGAGCGGGTCCGCCAGTACCCGGGCCAGGAAAAGCAGGTCTGGGAGTTCTACCAGAAGAATCCGCAGGCGCTCGGCGAGATCCGCGCCCCGATCTTCGAGGAGAAGGTGATCGACCACATCCTGTCCCAGGTGAGCGTGGTCGAGGAGCCGGTCTCGAAGGAGGCCCTGTTCGCCGACGAGGACGACAGCCCGGCCGAGAAGGCCGAGGCCGCGGCCTGACCGAGAGCCTGCCGGGGGAGCATGCGATGAGAGATCCGATCGAGGTCTACAACAACACCCTCGTGCCGATGGTGGTCGAGCAGTCGAACCGCGGCGAGCGCGCCTTCGACATCTACTCGCGCCTCCTGCGCGAGCGCATCATCTTCCTCACCGGGCCGGTCGAGGACTACACGGCCTCGCTCATCGTGGCGCAGCTCCTGTTCCTCGAGGCGGAGAACCCGAAGAAGGAGATCTCCTTCTACATCAACTCGCCGGGCGGCGTGGTGACCTCGGGCCTGTCGATCTACGACACGATGCAGTTCATCCGCTGCCCGGTCGCGACGCTCTGCGTCGGCCAGGCCGCCTCGATGGGCTCGCTGCTGCTGGCCGCCGGCGAGGCGGGCCAGCGCTTCGCCCTGTCGAACGCCCGCATCATGGTCCACCAGCCTTCCGGCGGGTTCCAGGGCCAGGCGACGGACATCCTGATCCACGCCCGCGAAATCGAGGCACTCAAGCGCCGGCTGAACGAAATCTACGTCAAGCACACCGGCCGCGACCTCGCGACCATCGAGCAGGCCCTCGAGCGCGACTACTTCATGACCGCCGAGGCGGCCAAGGAGTTCGGCCTCGTCGATCAAGTGCTCGTGAAGCGCCCCGAGGCGCCGCAGGCGGCCTGACGAAGGTCGTGGGCTGCGGCCTTTCGGCGACAGCTCGCCTGTTGATTCCCAAGCCGGCTGCGTGTTTGCATCCCGAGTCGGGGCGACCCCCTGGGCCGGCGCGCCGCTACTTTTTCTTAGCGCGGCGCATCTAGGTACGAGGAGCGTGCGTTACCCCTGACGGGTGGCGTGCGCGAGGAGAGGCACCATGAGCAAGGCTGGCGGCAACGACTCCAAGAGCACGCTCTACTGCTCGTTCTGCGGCAAGAGCCAGCACGAGGTGCGCAAGCTCATCGCCGGGCCGACCGTCTTCATCTGCGACGAATGCGTCGAGCTGTGCATGGACATCATCCGCGAGGAGTCCAAGTCCTCGCTGGTGAAGTCCCGCGACGGCGTGCCGACGCCGAAGGAGATCCGGCGCGTCCTCGACGACTACGTCATCGGCCAGGACCACGCCAAGAAGGTCCTCTCGGTCGCCGTCCACAACCACTACAAGCGCCTGGCGCACGCGACGAAGCACAACGACGTCGAGCTCGCCAAGTCCAACATCCTGCTGATCGGGCCGACCGGCTCGGGCAAGACCCTGCTGGCGCAGACCCTCGCCCGCATCCTCGACGTGCCCTTCACGATGGCCGACGCCACCACGCTCACCGAGGCGGGCTACGTCGGCGAGGACGTCGAGAACATCATCCTCAAGCTGCTCCAGGCGTCCGACTACAACGTCGAGCGGGCGCAGCGCGGCATCGTCTACATCGACGAGATCGACAAGATCT
This sequence comes from Beijerinckiaceae bacterium, assembly GCA_035540795.1. Classification (GTDB taxonomy): domain Bacteria; phylum Pseudomonadota; class Alphaproteobacteria; order Rhizobiales; family Beijerinckiaceae; genus JAJKJG01. The sequence goes on from DATLFZ010000278.1 coordinate 4,633, forward strand.
CGCGCAAGTCCGACAACCCCTCGATCACCCGCGACGTGTCGGGCGAGGGCGTGCAGCAGGCCCTCCTCAAGATCATGGAGGGGACGATCGCCTCCGTGCCGCCGCAGGGCGGCCGCAAGCACCCGCAGCAGGAGTTCCTGCAGGTCGACACGACCAACATCCTGTTCATCTGCGGCGGCGCCTTCGCCGGGCTCGAGCGGATCATCTCGGCCCGCGGCAAGGGCACCTCGATCGGCTTCGGCGCCACCGTCCAGGCGCCGGACGACCGGCGCACCGGCGAGGTCTTTCGGGAGGTCGAGCCCGAGGACCTGCTCAAGTTCGGCCTGATCCCCGAATTCGTCGGCCGCCTGCCGGTGATCGCGACCCTCGAGGACCTCGACGAGACCGCCCTGAAGCGGATCCTGCAGGAGCCGAAGAACGCCCTCGTGAAGCAGTACCAGCGCCTGTTCGAGATGGAGAACGTGTCGCTCACGTTCCAGGACGAGGCCCTGTCGCTCGTCGCCCGCAAGGCGATCGAGCGCAAGACCGGCGCCCGCGGCCTGCGCTCCATCCTCGAGGGCATCCTGCTCGACACCATGTACGACCTGCCGGGCCTCGACTCGGTCGAGCAGGTGGTGATCGGGCCGGAGGTGGTGGAGGGCAAGGCGCGGCCGCTCTTCATCCACTCGGACCGGGGCCAGGAGCCCGCCAGCGCCAGCGCCTGAGCGCGCCGCAAGGCCCTGTGGACGCGACCCCGCGTCGCTTGAAAGGCTCTCCCGCTCCGACCATCTTACCCGGTGCGGGGAATTCGTTCGCTCATCGCGAGGTGCGGAGCCGCGCACCGCGTGTCACCGTCGCGTATCGTACGGGCGACGCGGTCCTTCGTCCGCGTACCCGGCTCGTCGAGCGGCGGCGTGGGCGCCGTGGAAAGGAATCAGAACAATGACGCAAGCCAAGTCGCGCCAGCCGGTCGCGCCGGGCTCCAACGGGACCTACGCGGTCCTGCCCCTGCGCGACATCGTCGTCTTCCCGCACATGATCGTGCCGCTCTTCGTCGGCCGCGAGAAGTCGATCCGCGCCCTCGAGGAGGTCGTCAAGGGCGACCGCCACATCCTGCTCGCGACGCAAGTCAACGCCACCGACGACGACCCGAGCCCGGAGGCGATCTACGAGGTCGGCACGCTGGCGAGCGTGCTCCAGCTGCTCAAGCTGCCCGACGGCACCGTCAAGGTGCTGGTCGAAGGCGCCGCCCGCGCCCGCGTCAAGGGCTACACCCGCACCGACGAGTACTACGAGGCCCGGGCCGAGACTTTTCCGGATTCGCTCGGCGACCGGGTCGAGGCGGAGGCGCTCGCGCGCTCGGTGGTCTCGGAGTTCGAGAACTACGTCAAGCTCAACAAGAAGATCTCGCCCGAGGTCGTCTCCGCGGTGACGCAGATCGACGAGCCGTCCAAGCTCGCCGACACCGTCGCCTCCCATCTCGCCGTGAAGATCTCCGACAAGCAGGCGGTGCTCGAGAGCCCGACCGTCGCCCAGCGCCTCGAGAAGGTGCTCGGCCTGATGGAGAGCGAGATCTCGGTCCTGCAGGTCGAGAAGCGCATCCGCTCGCGCGTCAAGCGGCAGATGGAGAAGACCCAGCGCGAGTACTACCTCAACGAACAGATGAAGGCGATCCAGAAGGAGCTCGGCGACGACGAGGGTCGCGACGAGCTGTCCGAGCTGGAGGAGCGCATCGAGAAGACCAAGTTCACCAAGGAGGCCCGCGACAAGGCGACCGCCGAGCTCAAGAAGCTGCGGCAGATGTCGCCCATGTCGGCCGAGGCCACCGTGGTGCGCAACTACCTCGACTGGCTGCTCGGCATCCCGTGGGGCAAGCGCTCGAAGATCAAGAAGGACCTGCCGGCCGCGCAGGCGATCCTCGACAACGACCACCACGGCCTCGAGAAGGTCAAGGAGCGCATCGTCGAGTATCTCGCCGTGCAGCAGCGGGCCAACAAGCTGACCGGCCCGATCCTGTGCCTCGTCGGCCCGCCCGGCGTCGGCAAGACGTCGCTCGGCAAGTCGATCGCCCGGGCCACCGGCCGCGAGTTCGTGCGCATGTCCCTCGGCGGGGTGCGCGACGAGGCGGAGATCCGCGGCCACCGGCGGACCTATATCGGCTCGATGCCCGGCAAGATCATCCAGTCGATGCGCAAGGCCAAGACCGCGAATCCGCTCATCCTGCTCGACGAGATCGACAAGATGGGCATGGACTTCCGCGGCGACCCGTCGGCGGCCCTGCTCGAGGTGCTCGACCCCGAGCAGAACAACTCGTTCAACGACCATTACCTCGAGGTCGACTACGACCTGTCGAACGTGATGTTCGTGACCACGGCCAACACGCTGAACATCCCGCCCGCCCTCCTCGATCGCATGGAGGTGATCCGCATCGCCGGCTACACCGAGGAGGAGAAGAGCGAGATCGCCCGCAAGCACCTGATCCCGAACGCGATCAAGAAGCACGGGCTGCAGGCCGGCGAGTGGTCGATCAGCGAGGACGCGCTGCTGCTGCTCATCCGCCGCTACACCCGCGAGGCGGGCGTGCGCAATCTCGAGCGCGAGATCTCCAACCTGGTCCGCAAGGCCGTGAAGGAGATCCTCATGTCGAAGACGCCGAAGGTGGACGTCACGCCCGAGAACCTGTCCGACTTCCTCGGCGTGCCGAAGTTCCGCTACGGCGAGGTCGAGGCGGAGGACAGCGTCGGCGCGGTCACCGGCCTCGCCTGGACCGAGGTCGGCGGCGAACTGCTCACGATCGAAGGCATCATGATGCCCGGCAAGGGCAAGATGACGGTCACGGGCAACCTGCGCGACGTGATGAAGGAATCGATCTCGGCGGCCGCCTCCTACGTGCGCGCCCGGGCGGTCGATTTCGGCGTCGAGCCGCCGCTGTTCGACCGCAAGGACATCCACGTCCACGTGCCGGAGGGGGCGACCCCGAAGGACGGGCCGTCGGCCGGCATCGCCATGGCGACCGCCATCGTCTCGGTGGTGACGGGGATCCCGGTGCGCCGCGACCTCGCCATGACCGGCGAGGTGACCCTGCGCGGCCGCGTCCTGCCGATCGGCGGCCTCAAGGAGAAGCTCCTCGCGGCGCTGCGGGGCGGCATCAAGAAGGTGCTGATCCCGGAGGAGAACGCCAAGGACCTCGCCGACATCCCGGCGAGCGTGAAGAACGGCCTCGACATCGTCCCGGTCTCCCGCATGGACCAGGTCCTGGAGCACGCCCTCGTGCGCCAGCCGCAGCCCATCGAGTGGGACGAGTCCTGGACGCCCGCCAAGCGCTCCGACGACGAAGCCGGCATGGTCGCCCACTGAGCCCCGACCTCCCTAGCGGGGAGGTCGGACTCGCGGCGAAGCCTGGCGCCGGGCGGGGGGCGCCGAGTCCAACGTCCGCGCTCGCCCCGCCGCCTCCGCTCGGGCGCCCACCTCCCCCTTGCGGGGAGGTCGGACTCGGGGCCGAACGGCCCCGAGCCGGGTGGGGGTCGCCGGGGCAGGGCGCCTTCGCCTCAGGCGTGCGGCGACCTCGACGGCGCACGGCCGCGAGGACCCCCCACCCGTCCCCGCAAGGGGGAGGGGGAGCATCTCCCGGCTCGGGCGCGCCTCGCGGGCGGTACCGGCCCTGCGGCCAAGCGGCGCCGGCTGCGCTTTCGCCGTGGCCGGGAAGGCATTATACCAGCCGGCAGGGGCGGTTAGCTCAGTCGGTAGAGCATCTCGTTTACACCGAGAGGGTCGGCGGTTCGAGCCCGTCACCGCCCACCACCGAGGCCCCTATGCCGCTCCTCGCATTCGCGCTCGTGCTGCTCCTGTCCGCCTGGCCCGGGCGGGCCCAGGCGATGGCGTATGCGGTCGTGCCCCTCGACGACGGGCGCTGCGGCGCCGCCTGCCCGCAGGCGATCTACGCGTCGGGCGAGATCCAGTTCGACGAGCCGCAGCGGCTCCTGTCCTTCGTGCAGCAGGTCGGGGACGGGCTCTCGCGCACGCTCGTGATCCACTCGCCCGGGGGCAACCTCGCGGGCGCCCTCAAGCTCGGCCAGGGCCTGCGCCGCCTCGGCATGAACGTGGTCGTCGCCTCGGTCGGGCGTGCCGCCGATGGCCGCGCCGTGCTGCGGCCCGGCCGCTGCGCCTCGGCCTGCGTCTTCGTGCTGATGGGCGGCGAGACCCGCATGGTGCCGGACGGCAGCCGCATCTTCGTCCACTCGCCCCGGCGGGCCGGGTTCGACCAGCGCGACATCGTCGACGGCGGCTTCCTCGAACAGCCGACCCGGCCCGAGACGGTCAGCGCCGTGCTGCAGCACTACGCCCGCCAGATGGGGATCGACCCGGCGCTGGTGGCCCTCGCGGATGCGGTGCCGCACGAATCCGCCCGCGAGCTGACCCCCGCCGAGATCCGCCGCTTCCGCCTCGCGAGCCGCCGCCGCTGAGCGGCGCCGCTTCCGTTCTCCGGTGCCGTCGGGCCGCGCGCGGTTGACACCGGGGAGGGGGCCTCTTAAGTGACCGCCGTCGCCCTCGGCGACGACGCGGGCGTAGCTCAGTCGGTTAGAGTGCCGGCCTGTCACGCCGGAGGTCGCGGGTTCGAGCCCCGTCGCCCGCGCCATACGAAGCCCTGCGCGAGCGGGGCTTTTTTCGTTTTTGCAGACCTACAGCCGCTGCACGCCGGCCTTTGCCTGGCGGCTCACCGCGGCGACGCCGTCGCGCAGGTCGGGGGCGTCGATGTGGCGGTAGCGGGCGGCGGCGAACTGGAAGGCGCCGAAGGCGAACAGGCCGAGGGCGGTCGCGCCGAGGAGCACCCAGCCGTAGGGCTGCGCCTGCAGGGCGCGCAGGGCGCCGGCGAGGCCGCGGGCCTCGCCCGGATCGGCCTGGATCGCCGCGACCACGAGAAAGCCGCCGACCATGACGAAGACGAGCGCCCGGGCGAGATAGCCGATCCGCCCGAGGGGGATGACCCAGCGGCGCTGCGCGTCGTCGAGGGCGAGGTGCTCCGCGAACCCGCCCCCCCAACCGCGCACACCGACGCCGATGCCGATGCCGATCACCAGGAGGCCCAGCGCTCCGACGAGCCATTGGCCGAAGGGCGCGGCGAGCAGATACGCGGTCCAGTCCCGGGTCGCGCCTTCCCCGTCCCGGGCGCCGCCGGCGGTGCCGACCAGGATCGTGATCGCTGTCAGCGCGAGGAGCCCGTTCGCCACCGCGCTGCCGGCGAAGCCGATGCGACGGGCGAGGGCCTTCCACTCGGTCCCGAGATGATCGGCATCGAGGAGGGATTGCGCCACGCGCCAGGCGGCGAAGCACAGGAGGCCGAGCGCCACGGCGCCGAGCAAGAACCAGCCGAAAGGCTGGGACAGCACGGCGTAGAGGGCGCCGCGGGTGTCGGTGGTGCCGCCGCCGTTGCCCAGAGCCGCCAGCACAGCGAGTCCGCCGACGATCACGTAGACGACGCCCCGGGCCGCGTAGCCGAGCCGCGCCAGGCGCTCGGCAGTGCCTTCCTGCATGCTCATCTGCACAGAACGTGAGCGGCGGCGGCGCGTTCCGGCTACCGGTCCCGCCATCGCAGCAGGACGTCCCGGGCCCGCATGCCCGGCGCGGCGCCGAGCCGTGCGGCGGTCGCGTTGACGCGGGAGATCACCCCGTCCTCGAAGGTCGAGCGGGCCTCGCCGATGCGGGCCGAGGCGGCGGCGACCGTGAAGGCGGCGATGCCCCGCGCATCAAGGGCAGGGAGCCGGCCGATGCCGGCCTCCTCGAGGCCGATGCCGGCGTCGTTGAAGGCGGCGGCGAACCCGTCGGTGCGCAAAGCCATGGCCGGGGCGCCGCCGACGAGGCCCCCGTGCGAGCCGGTGACGACGATCGCGCCCGCGTCCTGCGGTCCGACCATCGCGGCCGAATCGACCAGCACGATGCGCCGCCCGCCCGCGATCTCGGACCGCGCCTCCCCGACCGGCGGCTGATTCTCGGCGATTCGGTGCGGCGCGGTCGACAGCCGGGCGGCGGCTTCCCGGCACGGCATGCCGGCCGTCACGCCCGCCTCCCGCGCGACGGCGTTGACGTGGGCGATCCGCCCCCGCACCAGCATGTCGGCGGTATCGCCGATCCGGCAGCTCTCGTGAGAGACCGCCGCGGCGGCGATGCCGAGCGCCTCGAGATAGGACAGCGCGCCGATGCCGGCCTCGTCCTTGCCCACCCCCGCGTCGTTGAGGATGACCGCGCGCACGCCCGCCTTGGCGGCGAGCCAGCCCGGATAGCGGCCCCCGTGCGAGCCGGATACCACGACGGCGCCCTGCGCCTCCGGCGGCAGCTTGGTGATCGTGTCGGCGGGAACGAGCATCGTTGACGGGGCGGGCGCGCCGGCTAGTGTCGCCCCGAACCAGGGGCCGGAGCAAGCGGGGGCATGACGGACGAACCGGGGCGCGGGCCGCGCAACCTCGACGTGGCGCGCCTGCGCGCCCATCACCGGCTGATGTGGCGCATCCGCGCCTTCGAGGAACAGGCGCTGCAGGCGCTCGCCGACAAGCTGGTGCTCGGCGCCATCCATCCCTCGATCGGCCAGGAGGCGGTGGCGGCGGGGGTCTGCGCCAACCTCGCCGCCGACGACGTCCTCCTCTCGACCCACAGGGGCCACGGCCACACCCTCGCCAAGGGCGCCGATCCGCTCGCCATGATGCGCGAGCTGTTCGGCCGCGAGGGCGGCAATTGCGGCGGCAAGGGCGGCTCCATGCACATCGCCGATTTCGGCATCGGCATGCTCGGCGCGAACGGGGTGGTCGGGGCCAACATCGTCATCGCCGCCGGCGCCGCGCACGCGATCAAGCTCAAGGGCGAGGAACGGATCGTATGCTGCATCTTCGGCGACGGGGCGATCAACCGCGGCCCGTTCCTGGAAGGTCTCAACTGGGCCAAGGTGTTCGAGCTGCCGGTTCTCTTCGTCTGCGAGGACAACGGCTTCGCCGCCACCACCCGGACCCGGGCCATGACGGCGGGCGAGGGGCCCTCCGCCCGCGCCCGCAGCCTCGGCCTGCCCGCGGTGGAGGCGGACGGCAACGACATCGTCGCGGTCGACGCCGCCGCCCGCGAGGCGATCGCGGCCGTTCGCGGCGGCGGGCCGCGCTTCCTCCACCTGCACACCTACCGGCTCACCGGCCATACCGGCGCCGACCCGGCCGCCTACCGGCCGAAGGAGGAGGTGGAGGCCCGCTGGCGGGACGACCCGATCGCCCGGGCCGCGGCCCTCATCGAGGCGGCCGCGGAGGGCGGTCTCGGCGCCGTGCGCGAGGAGGCCTATGCGGAGATGCGCCGCGTCTACGACCTCGCCCGCGACACGCCCTATCCGCCGGTGGCCCACGCCTATACGGACGTGCAGGACGTGGGCGACCCGCGCCGGGAGGCCTTTTGACCATGCGCACGACCTATGCGGAGGCCTCCCGCGCCGCGATCGCCGAGGAGATGCGCCGCGACCCGACCGTCTGGGCGCTCGGCGAGGACCTCGGCCGCGGCGGCGTGTTCGGCCAGTACAAGGGGCTCGTCGAGGAATTCGGGCCGCAACGCATCTCGGACGCGCCGATCTCGGAGGCCTGCATCATGGGCGCCGCGGTCGGCGCCGCCATGATGGGCACGCGCCCGATCGTCGAGATGCGCTTCTCCGATTTCGCGCTGTGCGCCGTGGACGAGCTCGTGAACCAGGCGGCGAAGGCGCGCTACATGTTCGGCGGCCAGGGCCGGGTGCCCCTCGTGGTGCGCGAGCCGATCGGCATGTGGCGCTCCTCCGCGGCGCAGCACTCGCAGTCGCTGGAGGCCTGGTACGCCCACATTCCGGGCCTCGTCGTCGCCTGCCCGGCGACGCCGGCGGACAACAAGGGCCTGTTGAAGAGCGCCATCCGCTGCGACGACCCCGTCGTCTACATGGAGCACAAGAACCTGTGGGGCCTCGAGGGCGAGGTGCCGGAGGGCGACGTGCTGGTGCCCTTCGGCGAGGCGCGGATCGCCCGCGAGGGCCGGGACGTGACGCTGGTGTCCTGGTCGGCGCAGGTCCTCGTCTGCGAGAAGGCGGCCGCGACGCTCGCCCAGCAGGGGATCGAGGCCGAGGTCATCGACCTGCGCACTCTCTGGCCCTGGGACAAGGAGCGCGTGCTGGCGAGCGTCGAGAAGACCGGACGGCTGATCGTGGCGCAGGAATCGGTGTCGGTCGCCGGCTTCGGCGCCGAGATCGCAGCGACCGTGGCCGAGCGCCTGCACAAGGCGCTGAAGGCGCCCGTGAAACGCCTCGGCGCGCCGCGCATCCCGATCTCCTACGCGCCCCCGCTCGAGGACGCGGTGCGGGTAAGCGAGGCGATGATCGTCGAGGCCGCGACCGCGCTGGTGCGGGGCTAGTCCGTCATTCCGGGGCGCGCGCAGCGCGAGCCCGGAACCCATGAACGCGCCGCTGCCGACGCGGGCTCGGCGGTGTCGCGCGTCTCGGGGAAGGTTGTGGTCGTGGGTTCCGGGCTCGCGCTGCGCGCGCCCCGGAATGACGAAGTGGGGATGTGCATGTCGAACGAGATGACCGGGGGCGAGGCGCTCGCCCGGATGATCCGGGCCTTCGAGGGCGGGCCGATGTTCGGCATGGGCGGCTTCCAGCTGCTGCCGTTCTACGACGCGGCGCGGCGGCTCGGGCTGTCCCACCACCTCATCAACGACGAGCGGGCGGGGGTCTTCGCGGCCGACGCCTACGCCAAGGTCTCGGGCCGGGTCGGCCTCGTGGACGCGACGCTGGGGCCGGGCGCCACTAACCTGGTCACCGGCCTGATCGAAGCCCTGAACGCCGGTTCCCCGATCGTCGCGCTGGTCGGCGACGCGCATCGCGACCATGCGACCAAGAACATGACGCAGGAGGCGCGCCAGCTCGAAATCCTGCGCCCCGCCGCGAAGGACGTGCTGCGCGTCGAATCGGTCCACCGG
>DATLFZ010000279.1:0-2392 GCA_035540795.1 Beijerinckiaceae bacterium
ACCGCCTTCATCACCGCCCCCGAGCACCGGGACCCGGCGCTCCTCGCGAAGCTCGACGCGGTGGCCGGCCGCGTGCTCGGCCCGCCCCGCACCCACTGACGCGCGGCGCCGTCGCCCGGATCGGCGTCCGGAACAAAAACCGCCATCACGGGTTATTCCGCATCGCGGCCGGCATGGGCCGCGCCCTCCGCGTTTCGGCGCCGGGTGGGGGCAGTCGGGAGTTCGACGAGCGCGCGCGGACCGCACCGGTTCGACGAGCCGGCGGGCTCGGGTGCAACGGGCGGAAGGCGGCGCTTCCGCGAGCGGGCAGGTCGAAACCGTCTGAGATGTCCGAGAAGTCTCGAGCGCCAGATCTCGGGTCGGAGCGGGAGGTCGAGCACGGACTCGGCGATCCCTTCACCGCGGCCTTCCGGACCACCCGGATGCCGATGCTCATCACCGACCCGCGCCAGCGCGACAACCCGATCATCTTCGTCAACGACGCCTTCGTGAGGCTCACCGGCTACGCCCGGGACGAGGTACTGGGGCGCAATTGCCGCTTCCTCCAGGGCCCGGAGACCGACCGGGAGCAGGTGCGCGAGATCCGCGAGGCGCTCGCGGACGGCCGCGGCGTCGAGATGGAGATCCTGAACTACCGCAAGGACGGTTCCCCGTTCTGGAACGCCCTGTTCATCAGCCCGGTCCAGGACGAGGCCGGCAGGCTCCTCTACTTCTTCGCCTCCCAGTTCGACATCACCGCCAAGCGCCAGGCCCAGATCGACCTCGAACGGGCCAAGGACGAGCTCGAAACGCAGGTCCGGCGCCGCACCCGCGACCTGCAGGCCGCCCTCGACCAGAAGACGGCGCTCCTCCACGAGGTCGACCACCGGGTCAAGAACAACCTGCAAGTCGTCTCCTCCCTGGTGCTGCTGCAGGCGCGGCGCACGCAGGATCCGGGGGCGCAGCGGGTCCTGAGCGGCGTCGCCGAGCGGGTGAGCGCCCTCGCGACCGTGCACCGGCTGCTCTACCCGGTCGGGGACGTGAGCCGCTTCGACCTCGCCGACCTCGCCTCGAACCTGTGCGCCGAACTCCTCGCCGTCGACGCGGACCGGATCGCCTGCCGGCTCGAGGTCGACCACGTGGCGGTGCCCGCCGCCAAGGCCGCCTCCCTCGCCCTCCTCCTCAACGAGCTCGTGACCAACGCGGTCAAGCACGCCTTCCCGGACGGCCGCAAGGGCCGGATCACGGTGCGGGCGGCGCGGCGCCGGGGCGAGCTCGACCTCGTCGTCGAGGACGACGGGATCGGGCTTTTGCCGCCGCCGGACGAGCGCGGCTTCGGCCGCACCCTCGTCGAGATGCTCGGCCGCCAGCTCAAGGCGAAGGTCGCCTGGGACGGGGCGCCGCCCGGCACCCGCGTCACAGTCACCTTGCCCCTCAACGCCGAAGAAGCCCCCCTTTGACCCTTCCCGGAGCCGCCGCGTGAGCCGCCTGCGCATCCTCATCGTCGAGGACGAGATCCTCATCGCCCTCGAACTCGAGAGCCTGCTCCAGGATCTCGGCCACGAGCCGGTCGGCATCGCCGCGACCTCGTCCGAGGCCCTCGCCCTTTCCGGCGAGGCGCGGCCGGACCTCGCCCTCGTCGACATCCACCTCGCCGACGGGCCGACCGGGGTCGAGGTCGGGCGCGCCCTCGCCCAGGCCGGGACGCCGGTGATGTTCATGACGGCGAACGCCAAGCGGGTCCCGTCGGATTTCGCCGGCGGCTGCGGCGTGATCGCCAAGCCCTACACCGAGCGCGGGGTGCGCCGGGCGGTGGAATGCGTGGTCGCCTGGCTCTCCGGCCGCGCCGTCGGCGCCGCCCCCGAGGGCGTGACCTTCGCCCCGGGATGGACCAAGGGCGACCCCGACGAAGACGAGGCCCGACCCGCGCGGGGCTCCTGCGCCCTCCTCGCCGGCGCCCCCTCCTGAGGCCTTCGCCCGCGGGACCCTTCTCGAGAGGCGCGCCACCTCTCCCCAACGGGGAGAGGTCGAGTCGCGCCGGCAGGCGCGACCGGGTGAGGGAAGAACCCGTGCCAGAGAGGGCGCGCGAACTCACCCCGCCCCTCACCCTGGCCCTCTCCCCGCGAGCGGGGAGAGGGAACGTGGCCACGCCTCTCCCGGAGGGAGAGGTCGAGTCGGCGCGGCAGCGCCGACCGGGTGAGGGGAGAAACCTTGCCAGAGAAGGCGCGACCGTGCCGCCCTTCCGTCACCGTCCGCCCCTCATCCGGCGCTTCGCGCCACCTTCTCCCGCCGGGAGAAGGATCGCGCCCACCGGGCGCTGCAGCGTCGACAGGGTGAGGGGCGGAGCCGCGTCGGGCGGTGCGTGCTCACCCGGCCCCTCTCCCCGGCCCTCTCCCCGCGAGCGGGGAGAGGG
>DATLFZ010000280.1:0-4895 GCA_035540795.1 Beijerinckiaceae bacterium
CTGTACGAGCGCCTCGCGGCGGAGAAGGGCGAGGAGGAGGCGGTGAGCCGCTTCTTCGAGGAATCGCGGCGGTTGTCCCTGCTCTACCGGCGGCTCGAGACCTGCGGAAAGCCCTTCGCGGCCGCGGTGCACGGGGTCTGCCTCGGCGGCGCCTTCGAGCTCGCGCTCGCCTGCCACCACCGGGTCCTGTCGGACGCGGACGCGACCCGGGTCGGGCTGCCCGAGATCAAGGTCGGGCTCTTTCCCGGCGCCGGCGGCACGCAGCGGGTGGCGCGGCTGATGCAGACCGGCGACGCGCTCCAGATGATGTTCAAGGGCGAGCAGATCCGCCCGCTCATGGCCCGCAACATGGGCCTCGTGCACGAGGTCGCCCCCCGCGCCGAGATCGTCGACAAGGCGAAGGCCTGGATCCGCGGCGGCGGCCAGGCGGTCGCGCCCTGGGACCAGCAGGGTTTTCGGCTGCCGTCGAACAAGGTCTTCTCCGCGCAAGGCATGCAGGTCTGGCCGGCGGCGAACGCCATCTACCGGCGCGAGACGCACGACAACTACCCGGCCGCGAAGGCCATCCTGCAGGCGGTCTACGAGGGCCTGCAGCTGCCGATGGACCTGGCGCTGCGGGTCGAATCCCGGCACTTCGCCAAGATCCTGCGGACGAAGGAGGCGGCGGCGATGATCCGCACGCTGTTCGTCTCCATGCAGGAGCTCAACAAGGGCGCCCGCCGCCCCGCCGGGGTGCCTGCGTCGAACCTGAAGAAGGTCGGCGTGATCGGGGCGGGCTTCATGGGCGCCGGCATCGCCTACGTGAGCGCCCTCGCCGGGCTCGAGGTGGTGCTCGTCGACCGCGACCAGGACGCGGCCGAGAAGGGCAAGGCCCATTCCCACAAGCTGATGACGGACCAGGTCATGAAGGGCCGGGCCAAGACCGCGGACCGGGACGCCCTCCTCGCCCGCATCGCGCCCAGCGCCGATTTCGCGGCCCTGAGCGATTGCGACCTCGTCGTCGAGGCGGTGTTCGAGGACCCCGCCGTCAAGGCGGACGTGATCGCGCGGGCTGAGGCGGCGATCCGCGACGATTGCACCTTCGGCTCCAACACCTCGACCCTGCCGATTTCGGGCCTCGCCGAGGGGTCGAAGCGACCGGAGCAGTTCATCGGCATCCACTTCTTCTCGCCCGTCGAGCGGATGATGCTGGTCGAGATCATCATGGGCGAGAAGACCGGGGAGCGGGCGCTCGCGACCGCCCTCGATTTCGTGCGCCTGATCAGGAAGACGCCGATCGTGGTGAACGATTCCCGCGGTTTCTTCGCCAACCGCTGCGTCGGGGCCTACATCCTCGAAGGGCACAAGATGCTGGTCGAGGGCGTCCCGCCGGCGATGATCGAGAACGCCGGCCGCCAGGCGGGGATGCCGGTGGGCCCGCTGTCCCTCAACGACGAGGTGGCGATCGATCTCGCGCTGCGGATCGTCAAGGCGACGAAGAAGCAGGCGGGCCCCGACGCGGTCGATCCCGAGCAGGAGGCGCTCCTGGTGCGGATGGTCGAGCGGGAGGGCCGCCTCGGGCGCAAGAACCGGAAGGGCTTTTACGACTACCCGGAGAAGGGCCAGAAGCGCCTGTGGCCGGGCCTGAGGGACCTGCAGCCGCGCCAGCTCGCGGGCGAGCTCGTCGATTTCGAGGAGCTGAAGCAGCGCCTCCTGGTCACGCAGGCCCTCGAGGCGGCCCGCACCGTCGAGGAGGGGGTGATCACCGACCCGCGCGAGGCGGACGTCGGCTCGATCCTCGGCTTCGGCTTCGCGCCGTTCACGGGCGGCGCCCTGTCCTACATCGACTTCATGGGCGCGGAGCGCTTCGTGGCGCTCTGCCGGGCCCTCGCCAGCAAGCACGGCCCCCGGTTCGAGCCGCCGCGGAACGTCGTCGCGATGGCCGAGTCCGGCGGCAGCTTCTACGGCGGCCCGGCGAAGCACGCCGCCTGAGCCGCCGGCGTTCCGGCGCACCGGCCGGGAACCGGCAAGCTGTGCCGTGGGTTGCCGTGGGATGCCGGCGTGAGGAGCCGCCCATGATCGCCCGCCTGAGGTCCCTCGCGCTCGGTCTCGTCCTCCTGGCGAGCCTCCTGCGCGTCGGACCGGCGCTCGCCGACAAGGAGGTCGACGTCGCCCTCGTGATCGCGGTCGACATCTCCTACTCGATGGATCCGGAGGAGCAGGCCCTGCAGCGGGACGGGTTCGTCGGCGCGTTCCGCTCCCCGATCGTCCACGAGGCGATCCGCGGCGGCATGCTCGGCCGCATCGCCGTCGTCTACGCCGAGTGGGCCGCGACCTGGGAGCAGCACGTCGTCGTGCCCTGGACCGTGATCGACTCTCCCGAGAGCGCCCTTTCCTTCGCCGAGCGCCTCGCGGCGCAGCCGACCCGGCGCGGGCCGCGCACCTCCGTCTCCGGCGCGATCGATTTCGGGGTCAAGCTCCTGGCGCAGGGCGGGTTCGAGGCGACGCGCCGCGTCATCGACGTGTCGGGCGACGGGGTCAACAACCAGGGCCGGGTGGTCACGCAGGCCCGGGACGAAGCCGTCGCGCAGGGCATCACGATCAACGGCCTGCCGATCATGCTCAAGCGTCCGTCGAGCTGGTGGGACGTGGCCGAGCTCGATGCCTATTTCCGGGACTGCGTCATCGGCGGCCAGGGCTCCTTCATGATCCCGATCCGCGAGCGCGACCAGTTCGAGAGCGCGGTGCGCACCAAGATCATCCTCGAGATCGCCGGCCTGACCCCGCCGGAGCCGCTGATCCGCCACGCCCAGGCGCAGACGGCCGAACGCACCAACTGCCTCGCCGGCGAGCAGCGCAGCCGCTACGCGCCGTAGAAAACCTGCTTCGGCTCGAGCGGGGAGCCCCGCGCGGAGCGCGGGGCCGGAGGGTCAGCGGACCTCGATCACGTCCACGATTCGCCGGTCGTCCGGCTGGACGAGGGCGATGCGGTCGCCGAGATAGACGTAGCGGTACCGCTCGATGCCCACGTCGCCCGGGAAGGAGCGCAGCTCGACGGTGGCGGGCAGGGTGGCGCCGACGCGCACCTCCTCCTGCACGCTGACGCGGGCGGGGCTCTGCTTCTTCACGTAGGACACGACCTTCTCCCGCTGATCGGTGGTGACGGTCGTGGTCGTGGTGGTGGTGGTCTGGGCGGAGGCGCCGGCGACGCCGACCATGAAGGCAGCCGCGCACGCCGCACTGAGCAGTCGCAACTTCATGACCTCTTCTCCTTCTTGAAAAGCCTGCTCTTGGGCAGGGTGCCCGAAGAACACCGCTCGATGCCTCGGGTTCCGCAGCTTCGCTGTACTTTCGTGGTCACGCTTGCGACGCGCGGTTACGAGCACAGCTGCCGATCCGAACGGGCGAATACGCAAGCACGGCGGGTCGGCATCGCGCGCGCTTGACCGGCGCCGGCCTTTTCGACAGGTATGCCCCTTCGCCGGAACCCCTCCCCATGGCCGACCCCGAGACGACCGCGTTCGTGCGCGACGGCGAGCCCGTCCCGCCGGCCCTGCGCGGGGCGGTCGTGGCGATCGGCAACTTCGATGGGGTCCACCGCGGCCACCGGGCTCTCATCGACACCGCCCGGGAGCATGCGACCCGGCTCGGGCGGCCGGCCGCGGTGCTCACCTTCGAGCCCCACCCGCGCAGTTTCTTCGCGCCCGACAAGCCCCTTTTCCGGCTCACCCCCGAGCCGGTGAAACTCGCGATCCTGCGGCGGCTCGGGCTCGACGTGGTGTTCGTGCGCCGCTTCGACGCGGCGCTCGCGGCGACCCCGGCCCGGGCCTTCGTCGAGGACCTCCTCGTCGGCGCCTACGGCGCGGCGGGCGTCGTGGTCGGGCCCGACTTCCATTTCGGCCGCGGCCGCGAGGGCACGCCCGAGCTCCTCTGCCGCTGGGCGCCCGCGCTCGGGCTGGCCTGCGCGGTGCTGCCGCCGGTCCTCGACGGCGCGGAGCCGGTGTCGTCGAGCGCGGTGCGGCGGGCGCTTTCCGCCGGCGACCTCCGGACTGCCAACGGCCTTCTGGGCTACCGCTGGTTCGTCGAGGGCGAGGTGACGCACGGGGACAAGCGCGGGCGCACCCTCGGCTTCTCGACCGCCAACCTGCGCCTGCCGCCCGGCACGGACCTGCGGCACGGGATCTACGCGGTCCGGGCGGCGTTCGGCGGCGAGCTGCGCGACGGGGTCGCGAGCTACGGCCGCCGGCCCACCTTCGACGACGGCCCGCCCCTGCTCGAGGTCCATCTCTTCGACTTCGCCGGCGACCTCTACGGGCGCACGCTCCAGGTCGAGTTCCTCGACTTCATCCGCCCCGAGGAGCGCTTCGAGAGCGTCGACGCCCTCGTCGCCCGCATGGGCGAGGACGCCCGCCGGGCCCGCACCATCCTCGCGGGGCCCGATGCCGCGCCGTCGCTGATCGGGTGACGACGGGCGGAATCATGCCCCCCGCGCCGTCGTCCTCGGGCGGCGAAAAGCGCCGACCCGAGGACCGCGGGACGGGAAGGCGCCCGCGGCGAGCGATCCTCGGGTGCGCCTGCGGCGCGCCCGAGGATGACGCCAATGTGGGGCCGCGCTTTATTCCGGGCCCCGCTCCTGCTACAAGGCGCGCCCCATGACGACGGGACGCCTGCGGCTTCGCGCGACGCGAATTACGGGCCCGGCCTTCGCCTGAAGGCCGGGAAGACCTCCGCCTGTCCCGTACCCGGCCTCGTCCGAGGCCCGACCGGTTGCGATGCCATGACTTCCGCCAAGACCGCGCCGCGCGAGCGCGACTATTCCGAGACCCTGTTCCTGCCCCAGAACGAGTTCCCGATGCGGGCCGGGCTGCCGCAGCGGGAGCCCGGCCCGCATCGGGAACTCGTTCTGGGGCAGGAAC
>DATLFZ010000281.1:0-5079 GCA_035540795.1 Beijerinckiaceae bacterium
GCGGAGGGTCGGCGGCGTCGCGGCCTCGCGGATCAGGGCGAGGAGGCGCTCGCGGGCGTCCTCCCGGTTGCGCTCCTGCGTGCGGAAGCGCTGCGCCGTGATGACGAGCACGCCCTCGCCCGTGAGCCGCCGGCCGGCGAGGCGCGCGAGGCGCTCGCGCACCCCGTCCGGCAGGGACGAGCGCGCGAGGTCGAAGCGCAGCTGGACGGCGGTCGAGAGCTTGTTGACGTTCTGCCCGCCGGGCCCGGAGGCCCGAACGAACGTCTCCTCGAGCTCGCTCTCGTCGATGGCGAGGGTGTCGGTGACCCGGAGCACGGCGCTCAGGCGCCGCCGAGCATGATCCGGATGTTCTGCACCGCCGCGCCGGACGCGCCCTTGCCGAGATTGTCGAGCCGCGCCACCAGGAGCGCGTGCGGGTACTTTTCGTGCCCGAACACGCGCAGCTCGAGAGCGTCGGTGTCGTTGAGCGCCTCCGGCTCGAGCCGCTCGACCCGCTTGCCCTCCGACGCCGTCGGTACCACCCGCACCGCGCTCCCCCGGTAGCGCTCTGCGAGCACCGCCTCGAGATCGCGGGCGCTCGGGCGTCCGGGCAGGAGGTCGAGGTGGAGCGGCACGCTCACCAGCATGCCCTGGCGGAAGTTGCCGACGGAGGGCACGAAGATCGGCCGGCGGGTGAGGCCCGAATAGGCCTGCGTCTCGGGCACGTGCTTGTGCTCGAAGCCGAGGCCGTAGAGCTCGAAGGCCGGCGCGGCGCCGGCCTCGTAGGCCTCGATCATCGAGCGGCCGCCGCCGCTGTAGCCGCTGACCGCGTTGACGGTGACCGGGAAGTCGGCCGGGACGAGACCCGCGTCGACGAGGGGCCGGATCAGGGCGACGGCGCCGGTCGGGTAGCAGCCCGGATTGGACACGCGGCGCGCCTGCGCGATCTTGCGCTCCTGGTCGGGGGCGAGCTCGGCGAAGCCGTAGACCCAGCCCGCCGCGACCCGATGCGCCGTCGAGGCGTCGAGGACCCGCGGGCCGTCGGCGCCGAGCGCGTCGACCATCGCCACCGTCTCCCTGGCGGCGGCGTCCGGCAGGCAGAGGACGACGAGGTCGACCTCCGCCAGGAGCTCGCGCTTGGCGCCCGCGTCCTTGCGGCGCTCGGGGTCGATGCTGCGCAGGGCGACGCCGCGCACGCCCTGGAGGCGGTCGCGGATGCCGAGACCGGTGGTCCCGGCCTCCCCGTCGATGAACACGGTCCCGAGCCGTACGGCGTCCAGGGTTTCGGAAGGGGTCATGGCAGTCGTCCTCGCCGCCCTGATATGGCATGCGCCGGCTTCGCGCAAAGCCCCGCCCGTAACGGGACCCGATTAACGGGGCGTTGGGCCCGCCGTGGCATCCGTTGCGGATGGACGAGCGGACCCCGCAAGGCGCCCCGGCGCGGAATCCCGGCTGGCCCGTGACCGCGGCCACCGCGGTCGCGGCCTGGGGGTGGATGGCGCAGGTCGGCCTCACCGTCGACCCGGCGAGTGCCGTCCTGCCGGCGGGGGCGGCGGCGCTCCTCGTCGGGCTCGCGGCCTTCTATCGCCACGTCCGGCCCGATCCCGGCCTCGCCGCCCTTCTCGACGCGATCGCCCAGTTGGTGGTCTTCACCGCCGCGGGCGCGGCCCTGTCCTACGCGGCGGCGCGCAGCGCGGGTCCCCTCTGGGACGAGACGCTCCACGCCTGGGACCGCGCCCTCGGCCTCGACTGGCGGGCCTACCTCGCCTTCGTCGACGAGCGGCCGCTCCTCGGCCTCGCCTACACGGTCGCGTATCGCAGCATCCTCCCGCAGACGATCCTGGTCGTCCTCGCGCTCGCCGTGGCCGGGCGCATCGCGGGGCTGCGCACCTTCGTCCTCGCCTTCATGATCGCCGGGCTCGCATGCATCCTGATCTCGGCGGCGATGCCGGCGATGGCGATGTTCGTGCATCTCGGCCTCGGGCCCGCGGATTTCCCGAACCTCGATCCGGCCGCGGCCTTCGTCCACGCCGATGCGATGAACGGCCTCAGGGACGGCGCCCTCGCGGCGATCTCGCTTTCGGAGGCGGAGGGCATCATCACCTTCCCGAGCTTCCACGCGGCGCTCGGCATCGTGTTCGCCTGGGGATTTTGGCAGATCCCGCGGTTGCGCTGGCCGGGGCTCGCCTGGAACGCCGTCATGATCGCGGCGACGCCCATCGATGGCGGCCACTACTTCGTCGACGTCTTCGCGGGCATCCTCGTCGCCGCGGCCGCGCTCGTCCTGGCGGATCGGCTCGTCCGCGGCGCGGGCCGGGCGAGGGCGCCCGCGGCAGGCCTCGGGCGAGCCCCCGCCACCGGGCACGCCTCCGGTCAGGCTTGAGCGCCGGCCCACCCGGCCCTGACCCCGAACGAATCCGCCGCCGGCGCGTCATTTCGGTCGGAACACCCCATATGAGGGGGCCGAACTACGGGCGGGCGATGATGAAGTTCGATCTCTTCCAACGGGACGAGAAGCGGGAGGGCGGTCCGCGGGAGCGGGGCCCGAACCGGGAGCCGGTGACGAGGAAGCCCGGCTTCAACATCGGCTACGCCATCGCCGCGATGTTCGGCATTCTGTTCATGCAGTACCTGATCGGGACGGCGCGGGAGATCGCCACCATCCCCTACAGCCAGTTCGAGGAGCTGCTGCAGCAGGGCCAGGTCGCCGAGATCGGCGTCTCCGAGCGCTTCATCCAGGGCACGACCAAGGAGCCGGTGCTCAACGGCCGCAGCCGCTTCGTCACGACCCGGGTCGAGCCGCAATTCGCCGAGGAGCTGCGCAAGCACGGGGTCCGCTTCACCGGCCAGATCGAGAACACCTTTCTGCGCGACCTCCTGTCCTGGCTGATCCCGCTCGGCCTGTTCATCGGGGTGTGGTTGTTCCTCGCCCGGCGCGCCGCGCAAGGGTTCGGCGGCGGGCTCATGTCAATCGGCAAGAGCAAGGCCAAGGTCTACGTGGAGTCGGACACCGGGGTCACCTTCGAGGACGTGGCCGGGGTCGACGAGGCCAAGGACGAGCTGCGCGAGGTCGTCGACTTCCTCAAGGACCCGGAGCGCTACGGGCGCCTCGGCGGGCGCATGCCGAAGGGCATCCTGCTCGTCGGGCCGCCGGGCACCGGCAAGACGCTCCTCGCCAAGGCGGTCGCCGGCGAGGCGGGGGTGCCGTTCTTCTCGATCTCCGGCTCCGAGTTCGTGGAGATGTTCGTCGGGGTCGGCGCGGCCCGCGTGCGCGACCTGTTCGAGCAGGCGCGCCAGAAGGCGCCCGCCATCATCTTCATCGACGAGCTCGATGCCCTCGGGCGCGCCCGCGGCATCGGGCCGATGGCCGGCGGCCACGACGAGAAGGAGCAGACGCTCAACCAGCTTCTGGTCGAGCTCGACGGCTTCGATTCCCGCGCCGGGCTCGTGCTGCTCGGCGCCACCAACCGGCCCGAGATCCTCGACCCGGCGCTCCTGCGCGCCGGCCGCTTCGACCGCCAGGTCCTGGTCGACCGCCCCGACAAGAAGGGCCGCGTCCAGATCCTGCAGGTCCACATGCGCAAGGTGAAGCTCGCCCCCGACGTCGACGCCGAGAAGGTCGCGGCGCTGACCCCCGGCTTCACCGGCGCCGACCTCGCCAACCTCGTCAACGAGGCGGCGCTCCTCGCCACCCGCCGGGGCGCCGGCGCGGTCGAGATGCAGGACTTCAACAACGGCGTCGAGCGCATCATCGCCGGGCTCGAGAAGCGCAACCGCCTCCTCAACCCGCGCGAGCGGGAGATCGTCGCCTATCACGAGATGGGCCACGCCCTCGTGGCGCTCGCGCTCCCCGGCGTCGACCCGGTGCACAAGGTCTCGATCATCCCGCGCGGGGTGGGGGCGCTCGGCTACACCATCCAGCGCCCGACCGAGGACCGCTTCCTGATGACCCGGGAGGAGCTCGAGAACAAGATGCTCGTCCTCCTCGGCGGCCGGGCGGCGGAGTGGATCGTCTTCGGCCACCTCTCGACGGGCGCCGCCGACGACCTCGCCCGGGTCACCGACATCGCCCGGGCCATGGTCACCCGCTACGGCATGTCGCAGAAGCTCGGCCACGTGGCGCTGGAGAAGGACGGACGCTCGTTCCTGAGTCCGAACCCGATGGCCGGCATGCCGCAGGAGCGCAGCTACTCGGACGACACCGCCACCACCGTCGACGACGAGGTCCGCCGCATCGTCCAGGAGGCCTTCGACCGCACGGTCAACCTCCTCTCCGAGCGCCGCGACCTTTTGGAGCGCACCTCCAAGCGGCTCCTCGAGAAGGAGACCCTCGACGAGCACGAGCTCGCCGATCTCGTCCGCCAGGACGGCTCGGCGAAGCTGCCGGCGCCGGAGGGCTAGGCTCTCGCCTTCTCAGCCCACCATCGGCAGGAGGCGCTCCACGTCCTCGCGGCGGCAGAGTTCGGTGCCGGGGGTGAGGACGGCGGCGGTGCCGGCGGCGATGCCGAGGCGGAAGGCCCGCGCGGCCGGCTGCCCTCGCGCGAGGCCGAAGGTCATCCCCGCGACGAAGCTGTCGCCGGCGCCCACCGCGCTGCGGGCGGTCACCGGCAGAGCCGGGTGGCGGATCACGCCGTCCGCGCTCGCGAGCAGGGCGCCCTCGTGGCCCATGGTGACCGCGACGAGCTCGGCGCCGCCGCGATGCACGAGGTCGAGGGCCGCCTCCTCCTGCGCCGCCGGGTCGCGCAAGGAGCGTCCCGAAAACTGCTCGAACTCGCCGAGGCTCGGCTTGACGAGATGGACCCCGCCGGCGGCGAGGGTCTCGCGCAGCGCTGGCCCGGAGGTGTCGAGGACGAGCTTCGCGCCCTTGCGGCGGACGATCGCGCCCACCTCCACGTAGAAGCCGGGCTTCACCCCCCGCGGCAGGCTGCCGCTCGCCACGAGGTAGGCGAAGTCGAGCGCCTCGATGGCCGCGAGGCAGCGCCGGCAGGCCTCCTCCTCGATCACCGGGCCTTCCGGCACGAAGCGGTATTCGAGCCCGGTCGAGCGCTCGTAGACCGCGTGGCTGACCCGGGTGTGGTCGGAGATGCCGATCCGCCGGCC
>DATLFZ010000282.1:0-4515 GCA_035540795.1 Beijerinckiaceae bacterium
GCGTCCACGTATTTCGGGTTGTCCATGTAGGCGAGGTCGCGCGGACCGGCGGCCTCCAGCGGCGCCGACCCCGCTTTCGCCGTCGAAGGAGCGGCGCCGCTGGAGGCCGCCGGTCCGCGCGACCTCGCCTACATGGACAACCCGAAATACGTGGACGCCCTCGCCGCGACCCGGGCCGGGGTGTGCCTGGTGGCGAAGCGCTTCGCAGGCAGGGCGCCGGCGGGCACCGTCGTCCTCGCCACCGCGCGGCCGTACGAGGCCTTCGCGGAGGCCCTCGCCCGTCTGTATCCGGCCGCGCTGCGGCCGGGCTCCCTGTTCGGGGCCGCCGGGCTGTCGCCCGGAGCCCTCGTCCATCCGGCGGCCCGCCTCGAACACGGGGTCGTCGTCGATCCGGCCGCGATCATCGGGCCGCACGCGGAGATCGGCGCGGGCACCGTGGTCGGCGCCGGCGCCGTCGTCGGGCCCCACGTCAAGATCGGCCGCGACTGCTCGATCGGCCCCTCCGTCACGATCCAGAACGCCTTCCTCGGCAACCGGGTGATCCTGCATCCGGGGGTGCGGATCGGCCAGGACGGCTTCGGCTACGCCATGGGCGCGCGCGGCCACCGCAAGGTGCCGCAGGTCGGCCGCGTCATCGTCCAGGACGACGTCGAGATCGGCGCCAACACGACGATCGACCGGGGCGCCAGCCGGGACACGGTGATCGGCGAGGGCACCAAGATCGACAACCTTGTCCAGATCGCCCACAACGTGGTCATCGGCCGCCATTGCGTGATCGTGAGCCAGGTCGGCATCGCCGGATCGGCCACCCTCGAGGACTTCGTCGTCCTCGGCGGCCAGGTCGGCGTCATCGGCCACGTGCGCATCGGCGCCGGCGCGCAGATCGCCGCGACCAGCAACGTCAACGGCGACGTGCCTGCGGGCGCCCGCTGGGGCGGCACGCCGGCCAAGCCCGTGCGGGAGTGGTTCCGCGAGATCACCGCCCTGAAAAACCTTGCATCCCGGTCGGTTTCCGCCAAAGACGACACCCCGGCGCAGGAGTAGCGCCGGCCAAGCGGAGTGCCCCATGACGGAGCCGCGCAAGTCGCTCGACGCCGCCGACATCCAGAAGATCCTCGAGATCCTGCCGCACCGCTATCCGTTCCTGATGGTCGACCGGGTGGTCGACATCGTCCCGGACGTGTCCTGCATCGGCATCAAGAACGTCTCCGCCAACGAGCCGCAGTTCCAGGGCCATTTTCCCGGGCAGCCGGTCTTCCCGGGCGTGCTCCTCGTCGAAGGCATGGCCCAGACGGCGGCGGTCTGCGTCGTCGCCGCCCTGTCGGAGGAGAGCCGGGCCCGGCAGGTGTTCTTCATGACCATCGACAAGTGCAAGTTCCGCAAACCCGTCGTGCCCGGCGACACCGTGCGCTTCCACATGACCAAGACCAACAACCGCCGGAACATGTGGTGGTACCGGGGCGAGGCCAAGGTCGACGACCTCCTCGTCGCCGAGGCCGAGATCGGCGCGATGCTGGTGACCTGATGCAGGACGTGAGCATCCATCCGAGCGCCGTCGTCGAGGACGGCGCGATCCTCGGCCCCGGCGCGCGCGTCGGCGCGTTCTGCCACGTCGGGCCCCACGTCGAGATCGGCGAGGACAGCCACCTGCACAGCCACGTGGTGGTGACCGGTCACACCCGCATCGGCCCGCGCGCCCGCATCTACCCCTTCGCGTCCCTCGGCCACCCGCCGCAGCACCTGAAATACGCGGGCGAGCCGACCACGCTCACCATCGGCGCCGACTGCATCATCCGCGAGGGCGTCACCATGAGCCCCGGCACCGTCCAGGGCGGCTCGAAGACGGTGGTGGGCAACAACTGCTTCTTCCTCGCCTACTCGCACGTGGCGCACGACTGCGTCATCGGCAACAACGTCGTCATGACCAACAACGTCATGCTCGGGGGCCATTGCCACATCGGCGACTACGTCATCCTCGGCGGCGGCGTCGGCGTGCACCAGTTCGTGCGCATCGGTCCGCACGCCTTCATCGGCGCCATGTCGGGCATCAACGACGACGTCATTCCCTACGGCACGGCCCGCGGCATCCCGGCCTATCTGAACGGGCTCAACATCATCGGCCTGCGCCGGCGGGGCTTCTCGCGCGAGCAGATCCACGACCTGCGCCGCGCCTACCGGCTGCTCTTCGCCAACGAGGGCACGCTCAAGGAGCGGGTCGAGGACGTGGCCGAGGAGTTCGCGCGCCATCCGATCGTGCACGAGATCCTCGACTTCATCCGGCAGGGAGGCGAGCGGGCCATCTGCACGCCGCCGGCGACCCCCGAACTCGGATGACCGCGAGCGGCGGCCCGGTCGCCATCGTGGCGGGCTCGGGCCAGCTTCCCCTGCTCCTCGCCGACAGCCTGCGGCGGGACGGGCGCGACCACCGCGTCCTCGCCTTCCGGGGCTTCGCCGAGCGGGCCCTGCGCGGACGCGCCGACGCCGTCGTCGACCTCCTCGACGTGCGCCGGGCGCTCGCCTGCCTCGAAGGCTGGTCGCCGTCGGCGGTCGTGCTGGCCGGCGGCGTCCACCGCCCCGCCCCGGCGGCCTTCCTCGGCGCCCTGTCGGCCTACCGCAACCGCAAGGAGATCGCCGAGGTCATCGGCCGCGGCGACGACCAGCTCTTGCGGGCGGGGCTGCGCTTCCTCGAGGAGCGCGGCTTCCGGGTGCTCGGCATCCACGACGTCGCCCCCGAGCTTCTCGCCCGCCCCGGCCGGCACAGCGCGGCGGCGCCCGGTGCCGAGCAGGCCCGCGCCGTCGAGATCGGCCTGAAGGTCCTCGCCGACTTGTCGCCCTACGACATGGGGCAGGCGGCGGTGGTGTCGGGCGAGCGCGTCATCGCGCTCGAGGGGCCGGAGGGCACCGACCGCATGCTCGCGCGGGTGCGCGGCTTCAACCGGTTCTGGAGCATGACCCGGGTCAAGCCCGGCGGCGTCCTCGTCAAGACCGTGAAGCACGGCCAGGACCTGCGGGTCGACCTGCCGGCGATCGGGCCGCGCACGGTGACGGAGGCGCACGGCGCCGGCCTTTCCGGCATCGCCGT
The DNA here is from genome assembly GCA_035540795.1 of Beijerinckiaceae bacterium. Taxonomy (GTDB): domain Bacteria; phylum Pseudomonadota; class Alphaproteobacteria; order Rhizobiales; family Beijerinckiaceae; genus JAJKJG01. Next base: position 3,083 of record DATLFZ010000282.1, read on the forward strand.
CGGCAGCGGCGGGACCCTGATCCTCGATTTCGAGCGCACGGTCGCCGCCGCCGACCGGCTCGGCCTGTTCCTGATCGGCGTCGCGCCGTGAGGACGCCGACGATCTGGCTCGTCGCCGGCGAGGAATCGGGCGACCAGCTCGGCGCCAAGCTGATGCGGGCGCTGAAGGACCGCCTCGGCGACGTCGCCTTCAAGGGCGTCGGCGGCCACGCCATGGAGCGGGAGGGGCTCGCGAGCCTGTTCCCCCTGTCCGACATCGCCGTCAACGGCATCAGCGCCGTGATCCGCCGGCTGCCGTCGATCCTGCGCCGCATCGGCCAGACCGCGCAGGCGGTCGCCGCCGACCGGCCGGACGCCCTCGTCGTGATCGACAGCCCCGACTTCACGCACCGGGTGGCGCGCCGGGTCCGCCGGCGCCTCCCCGACCTGCCCATCCTCAACTACGTGAGCCCCTCGGTCTGGGCCTGGCGGCCCGGCCGCGCCCCGCGGATGCGCGCCTACGTGGACCACGTGCTGGCGCTGAAACCCTTCGAGCCGGCGGCGCACGCCCGCCTCGGCGGCCCGCCCTGCACCTATGTCGGCCACCCGCTGATCGAACGCCTGTCCGAGCTGCGCCCGGCGGCGGGGGAGCGGCGCCCTCTCGGCGAGGGACCGGTCGAGCTCCTGGTACTGCCGGGGAGCCGGCGCACGGAGGTCTCCCGCCTGATGGAGCCCTTCGGGGCGGCGCTGGCGCGGGTGAAGGAGGCTTTTCCGCATCCGCTGTCGATCACCCTGCCCGCCGTCGCCCATCTCGCCCCCGAGATCGAGGCGGCGGCGAAGCGCTGGCCGGTCGCACCGCGGATCGTGATCGGGGAGGCGGAGAAGCACGCTGCCTTCCGTCGGGCGCACGCGGCGCTCGCCGCCTCCGGCACGGTCACCCTCGAACTCGCCCTTTCGGGGGTGCCGATGGTCGTCGCCTACCGGGTGTCGAAGATCGAGGAGCAGCTGCGCCACGTCATCACCGTGCCCTCGATCGTGCTCGCCAACCTGATCCTCGGCGAGAACGTCGTCCCCGAGCGGATCCAGTGGGACTGCACGCCGGAGAAGCTCGCCCAGACGCTCCTGCCCCTCCTCGCCGACACGGCCGAGCGGCGGCGCCAGGCGGAGGCCTTCGCCCGCCTCGACGCCCTCATGTCGACCGGCGCCGAGAGCCCGAGCGAGATCGCCGCCCGCATCGTCTGCGAGGTCATGGCCGCCCGCCTCTCCCCTGCGGCGGCGACAAGCCGGCTCGGGGCGGCAGCGCCGAGCGGGTGAGGAAGAACCGAGCTGGAGAGCCGCGCGTGCTCGCCCGCCTCCTCACCCCGGCCCTCTCCCCGCGAGCGGGGAGAGGGGATTACCCCGGCGGGAGGGCGCCGCGGCGCTCGACGATCAGGCGGTACTGGTCGGGCTGGCGG
>DATLFZ010000283.1:0-5792 GCA_035540795.1 Beijerinckiaceae bacterium
CCCCTGAGCGGGCCCCACGAGATCGTCGGCGGCCACACCCCCTCGAGCAACGCCGCCCTCGATGGGAGCCCGCGCACCCTCGGCCCCGCCGGGCGTCAGTCGGGGGTCGCGAGCGGCACGCGCAGGCGCGCGCGGCGCCTGAGCCACGGGCTCGGCCGGTAGCGCGGATCGCCGTAGAAGGCGTGCATGGCCTCGAGGATCGCGAGAATCCGGGCCGGGCCGAGCTCGTCGCCGAAGCGCAGCGAGCCCCGCGGATAGCCGAGCCCGAGTTCCACCGCCCGGTCGATGTCCGCCGGTGCGGCCACCCGCTGCTGGGCGATGTCGCAGCCGACATTGACGATGCAGGCGACGATGCGCTGCGCGACGAAGCCCGGGCTGTCGCGGATCACCGTCACCGACGTACCGTCCGCCGCGAGGAGGCCGTGCGCCGCCGCGGTGATCTCCGGCCGGGTCACGGGCGTGCGCATGATCGTGCGGCGCCGGTCGAGGCCGAAGAGGCAATCGACCGCCACGCTCCGGGTCGGATCGAGGTCCTCGCCGAGCGCCGCCGTCGTCGCGTCCTCGCCGAGCGGCGTGACCAGGATCAGCGCGTCGGCCGAGGGCCGCTCGCCCGTCTCCAGGGTGGCGCCGGCGGCCTCGACGAGGCGTCGGAGGGCCGCGGCACCGTCGGGGACTCGGCCGCCGATCCAAACCGGCCGCGACCTGTCGAGCGCCGGCGCGGCCGGCTCCGGCGGGCGCTGCGGCTTGCCGCCCTCGTAGGCGTAGAAGCCGCGCCCGGTCTTGCGGCCGAACAGGCCGGCGGCGTGGCGCTGCGCCGTGATCGTCACCGGCCGGTAGCGCGGCTCCTCGTAGTACTGGCGGTAGATCGACTCCATCACCGTGTGCGACACGTCGAGCCCGGTGAGGTCCAACAGCTCGAACGGGCCCATGCGGAAGCCGGCGGCCTCGGTCATGACCCGGTCGACGTCCGCGAAGTCGCAGATGCCCTCCGAGACGATGCGCAGGGCCTCGGTGCCGAAGGCCCGCCCCGCGTGGTTGACGAGGAAGCCCGGCGTGTCCGTCGCCCGCACCGGGTGGTGGCCCATCCGGCGGGCGATCGCGGTCAGCGCGTCGAGAACCCGGGGCTCGGTCACCACGCCGCCGATCACCTCGACGAGGCGCATCAGCGGCACCGGGTTGAAGAAGTGGAACCCGGCGACCCGCCCCGGAAGGCGCGCCTTGGCCGCGAAGGCCGTCACCGAAAGGGACGAGGTGTTGGTGGCGACGATGCAGTCGGCGCGCACCGCCTCCTCGAGCCCGGCGAGGACCGCGTGCTTCACCTCCATCCGCTCCGCCACCGCCTCGATGACGAGGTCGCAGGGCGCGAAGGCCGCGTAGCCGCGCTCCGGCCCGGCCTCGGTCGGCCGGATGCGCGCGACCGCCTCGCCGCCCGCCGCCTCCGCGAGCTGGCCCTTGGCGACCTTGCGCCGGATCATGTCGGCGCAGAAGGCCCGGGCCTCCTCGACCGCCTCGGCCCGCGCGTCGGCGAGGAGGACGGTGATGCCCGCCTCCGCCGCCACCTGCGCGATGCCGCGGCCCATCACCCCGGCGCCGACGATGCCGAGAGCGACCTCCCCGTTCGGGTCGAAGGCCATGTCAGCGGCCCCGGAAGCTCGGCGGGCGCTTCTCGATGAAGGCCGCCATGCCCTCCTTCTGGTCGGCCGTGTCGAACATCAGGTGGAAGGCCTGCCGTTCGAGCAGGAGCGCCGCCTCGAGGGGCAGGTCGGCGCCCTGGAGCACCACCTCCTTGATCTTGCGCGCGGCGACCGGCGGCAGCGCCGCGATCGCCCGGCCGAGCGCCACCGCCCGGTCGAGCACCTCGGCGTCCGGGACTACCTCGGTGACGAAGCCGAGGGCCTCCGCCTCCCGCGCGGACACCGGCTCGCCCGTCAGGAGGATCTTCATCGCCTTGTACTTGCCGATGGCGCGCACGAGGCGCTGCGTGCCGCCGGCGCCGGGCATGATGCCGACCTTGATCTCGGGCTGGCCGAACTTCGCGCCCTCGCCGGCGATGATGATGTCGGCGTGGAGCGCGAGCTCGCAGCCGCCGCCGAGGGCCCAGCCGTTGACCGCCGCGATCAGCGGCTTCGGGAAGGTGCGGATCACCCCCCAGGCGGCCTCGTTGCCGCTCAGCATCATGGCGGCGGCGCCGGCGCTGGCCATCGCCTTGATGTCCGCCCCGGCGGCGAAGACCTTTTCGGACCCGGCGATGATCGCGCAGCGCACCGCCTCGTCGGCGGCGAGCGCGCGAAAGTGGTCGGCGAGCTGCTCGCGCACCGCTGCGTTGAGCGCGTTTCGCGCCTCCGGACGGTCGATCCGGACGACGGCGACGCCGCCGTCGAGGCGTTCGAGGCTGGTCTCCACGGGGAAACTCCGAAGGCGACGGGATTTGACGGGGAGGGTAGGGTTTGCGACTTTTCCGGGCAACCCGAAAGCCCGGAGCCGCCGCATGGCGCTCGACGCCGACACCTTCGCGCAGCTTCTTTCCACCATCGAACGCTTCGTCGAGGAGCGCCTGCGCCCCCTCGAGCACCGCCTCGCCGAGGAGGACCGGGTGCCGCCCGAGCTCGTCGCCGAGATGCGCCGCCTCGGCCTGTTCGGCCTCACCATCCCGGAGGAGTACGGTGGTCTCGGGCTGAACGTGTCCGAGGAGGTCCAGGTGGCTTTTCGCCTGGGTCGCACCTCGCCCGCGTTCCGGTCGCTCTTCGGCACCAACAACGGCATCGGCTCGCAGGGGATCGTCATCGACGGCACCCCCGAGCAGAAGCGGACCTGGTTGCCGCGCCTCGCCTCCGGCGAGATCGTCGGCTCCTTCTGCCTGACCGAGCCCGACGTCGGCTCGGACGCGGGCAGCCTCCGGACCGCGGCCCGCCGGGAGGGCGATCACTACCGCCTCGACGGCACCAAGCGCTTCATCACCAACGCACCCGAGGCGGGGCTCTTCACGGTCTTCGCCCGCACGAACCCGGACACCCGCGACGCCAAGGGCGTGTCCGCCTTCCTGGTGCCGGCCGACACGCCCGGCATCACCCTCGGCCCGCCCGACCGCAAGATGGGCCAGAAGGGGGCGCATACCTGCGACGTGATCTTCGAGAACGTGCGGGTGCCGGCCCAAAACATCATCGGCGGACCGGTGAACGAGAACCGGGGCTTCCGCACCGCCATGAAGGTGCTCGACCGCGGCCGCCTGCACATCGCCGCGGTCTGCTGCGGAGTGGCGGAGCGGCTGATCGGCGACGCCCTCGCCTATGCCATGGAGCGCAAGCAGTTCGGCCAGCCGATCGCCGAGTTCCAGCTCGTCCAGGCGATGCTCGCCGATTCCCGCACCGAGGCCTATGCCGGGCGCTGCATGGTCGAGGAGACCGCCCGCCGCAAGGACGCGGGCCGGGACGTCGCCACCGAAGCGGCCTGCTGCAAGATGTACTGCAGCGAGATGGTCGGAAAAGTCGCCGACCGGGCGGTGCAGATCTTCGGCGGGGCCGGCTACATCGCCGATTACGGGATCGAGCGCTTCTACCGCGACGTGCGCCTGTTCCGCATCTACGAGGGCACGACCCAGATCCAGCAGCTCGTCATCGCCCGCAACATGATCCGCGAGGCGCGCGCTTGAGCGAGACGGTCGATCTTTCGACCTTTCCGCGCCGCATCCACGACCTCGTCGCGCACTGGGCCGCCGCGCGCCCGGACGCCCTCGCCCTCATCGACCACGACGGACGCCGCCTGACCTGGCGCGATTTCGACGCCGCCGCGGAAGCCATGGCAGGCATCCTGCGCGAGGCGGGCGTGCGCGGCGGCGACCGCGTCCTGATCCTCCTCGAGAACGGCGTCGTCGCCGCCGCCGCGCTGATGGCGTGCAGCCGCCTCGACGCCTGGGCGGTGCTCCTCAACGCCCGCCTCGCCCCGCCCGAGATCGACCGCATCCGGGCCCATTGCGAGCCCCGCGCGGTCGTCTTCACCGATGCCTGCTCGCCCGATGCCGAGCGCCACGCCGACCGCCTGGGCGCAGGCGCGGTGGGCCAACCGCTCACCGGCCCTTTTCGGCTCCTCGGCCACCTGCCGGCGGAGCCGGAGCCCATCGACGAGGCCAACGCGGCCCAGGTCGCGGCGATGATCTACACCTCGGGCACGACCGGCACCCCGAAGGGCGTGATGCTGACGCACCGCAACGTCCTCTTCATCGCCATCGTCTCCGGCCGGATGCGGGCGCTCGGCCCGGACGACCTCGTCTATGCGGTGCTGCCGATCAGCCACGTCTTCGGCCTCGCCTCGACCTTCCTCGGCACCGTGCGGCACGGGGGCGCGCTCCAGCTCGTGCCGCGCTTCGACCCGGCCCATCTCGCGCAGGCTCTGCGGGAGGGCGTGTCCGTGTTCCAGGGGGTGCCCGCCATGTACGCGCGCCTCCTCGAGCATCTCGACAGCCGGGGCGAGGCGCTCGTCGCGCCGCGGCTGCGCTACATGTCGGCGGGCGGCTCGCCGCTGGACATCGCCTGGAAGCGGCGCATCGAAGCCCGCTTCGGCATCGCGCTGAACAACGGCTACGGCCTGACCGAGGCGGCCCCGACCGTCGCCCAGACCCGCATCGAGGACCCCCGCGACGACGACACGATCGGACCGGCCCTGCCCATGGTCGAGACCCGCATCGTCGACCCGGACGGGCGCGACGTCCCGCAGGGCGAGACCGGCGAGTTGTGGGTGCGCGGGCCGAACGTCATGAAGGGCTACTACCGGGACGCTGCCGGCACCGCGCAGGCGATCACGCCGGAGGGGTGGCTGCGCACCGGCGACCTCGCCCGGGCCGATCCCGCCGGCAACCTCTATCTCGTCGGCCGGGCGAAGGAGCTGATCATCCGCTCCGGCTTCAACGTCTACCCGCCCGAGGTCGAGACCGCGCTCAACGCCCATCCGGAGGTCGTCCAGGCCGCCGTGATCGGCCGCCGCGTCAGCGGCAACGAGGAGGTCGTCGCCTTCGTCGAGACCGTCCCGGGAAGCCGCCTCGGCCCGGCGGCGCTGCAGGCCTTCGTCGCCGAGCGCCTCGCCCCCTACAAGCGGCCCCAGCACGTGTTCCTGGTCGAGCGCATGCCGGCGAGCCCGACGGGCAAGATCCAGAAGCACGCCCTCGCCGCGCTGGCCGAGGAGCTGATCGCGGCGAGGGCTTGAGGGTCAGGCCGCCTGCGGGCGGCGGAGGAGACCCGCGGCGTGGCCCTGTGCGACGGCGAACCCGCCGACGAGCACCGCCTGCAGCGCGACGAAGGCGATGCCCAGCGCCGTCGGCGCGAACCAGGGCCCCACCAGGACCGCAAAGCTCGCCAGGACCCAGGCCGCATTGAGGGCCACCACCGCTCGGACCGCCGGCAACGGATCGCCGCCGCGCCGGCCGAGCCACCCGACGAAGGCGGCGAAGGGCAGGAGAAGCAGCCCGGCGCCCCGAAGAACCGGCACCGGAAATCCCAACCAGCCGGTCAGAAGATCGGCTGCGAGGACGAGGAGGAGCCCGGCCGCGCCGCTCGCGACGGCATCGACGAGAAGGGCGGGCCTCAGGAGGGACTGCTGGGTCATTCGGTTCTGCTCCGTTTCTGACCCGCCGATCCTGGGGCGCGCCGCGGCGACCGTCGATTAAGCACCAGGTAATTGGAACCCGGTCGCCTTTCCGGTAGGGCTGCCCCATGGCGAGCGTGGTGCCCCGCACGGTCGGCGACCATCTGCGCGCGTGGCGGCAGCGCCGGCGCATGAGCCAGCTCGACCTCGCGCTCGAG